>CAZFKU010000004.1:0-52056 GCA_964518835.1 uncultured bacterium | reverse complement strand
TTGAAAACCGGCATGTCCTTTGGGCATCGGGGGTTCAAATCCCTCCCCCTCCGCATTTAATTTTTTTTTATTAGCAAGATTCCAGGTTCATAAAAAATTTTCAGGAGAGGTGGCCGAGTGGCTGAAGGCGCACGCTTGGAAAGCGTGTTTACATTAACGTGTAACGAGGGTTCGAATCCCTCCCTCTCCGCATGACATTCTGTAATAAAACAATGGAAAAAAGTGGGGATGGGGTAAGTTGAGGAGATTTTTCCTTGTGGAATAAGTAGATATGAAAATGCATAGATATTTATTATTATTACTAATAATTGGGTTGGTAAATGGTCAAACGACTTATCAACTTGAAGAAAATATACCATATTATGATGATTTCAATAATGAAAGGTGTTTATTGGATATTTATTATCCGCAAAATAAAGAAAATTTTTCAACTATTGTTTGGTTTCATGCTGGAGGATTAAAACGAGGAAGTAAATACATTGCAGATAGATTAAAAAATCAAGAGATAGCAATTGTTAGTGCTAATTATAGATTTTTTCCTGATGTTTCAACCAAACAAGTAATTTCAGATGCTGCAGCGGCAGTTGCATGGACTTTTAAAAACATTAAGGATTATGGTGGAAACCAAGAATTGATTTTTGTATCTGGACATTCAGCAGGGGGATATTTAACGAGTATGTTGGGTTTGGATAAATCTTGGTTGATGGCACATAGGATTGATGCAGATGTAATAGCAGGATTGATTCCATTTAGTGGACATACTATAACCCATTTTACCGTTAGGGAAGAGATGGGAATTACAGATAGAAATAAAGTTATCGTAGATTCGATGGCACCCCTATATCATGTCCGAAATAATGCACCACCCTACATTATAATTACCGGCAACAGGGATTTAGAATTATTGGGTAGATATGAAGAAAACGCATATATGGCTAGAATGATGAAACTGACGGGTCATCCAAATACAATTATTTATGAACTTGATGGATATGGACATAATATGGTTGAACCCGGCTTACCACTTTTACTTAAATTCGTGAAAGAACAAACAGAAATAATTCTGAAATAACAGAAAACCTGAACAAAAATTATAAATAAAAAATTGATTGCGTATAGTGGTGATTTTTTTTATACTTTCTTTTTATAATTTTGAAACAAGACTTTAACAATCCACTATATCGAGGGTTCGAATCCCACCCTTTGCGCAATAGAATTTGTAGGGGAATATTACTCACCTCCTTGTAAAAATGTTTGATTAATTTAGTATAATATTTAGATTATCCCATTAAGTAAGTTCACCATCTCCTCTGAATTCTTACTTGTCACAAGTTCCTTGCGAATTTTTCCCGCTCCTTCAAATCCTTTTATATACCATCCAAAATGTTTCCGCATGAGGTTGGTTCCGGTATGAACCCCTCGAGTTTGGATAAGCAGTTCCATGTGACGACGACAGGTATTTACTCTTTCTTTAACTGAGGGATTTTCCGGAAGGGAAGACCCATTTAAATATGCCTTTGTTTCTTTAAAAAACCATGGATTTCCTAAAGAAGCTCTTGCAACCATCACTGCATCACATTCGGTCTCATTAAACATCCTTACTACATCATTTGAAGATTTTATATCCCCATTTCCGATAACTGGAATAGATACTGCATTTTTCAGTTCTTTAATGAGTTCCCAATTTGCATTTCCTGTGTAACTTTGTTTTGTAGTCCGGGGATGTAGAGCAATGGCTTTCACACCCAGTTTTTCAAGCCGGGGTCCGGCTTCGGTTGATACAAGTTTATCACTGCTCCAACCTGCTCTCATTTTCACTGTTACAGGCAATTCCGGAACTGATTCTACCACTGCAGAGGTGATATCATCCATGAGACAAAGGTCTTTAAGCGCTGCAGAACCAGCACCTTTTTTCGTCACTTTTGGTACGGGACAACCGTAATTGATATCAATGATATCTGGTTGGAATTTGTCTGACACCATTCGTGCTGCTTTCGCCATCACATCAGGAGAATCCCCGAATATTTGAATGCCGATGGGTCGTTCCGCCTCTGTAAATCGAATCATTTCAAGAGTTTTTTCATTTTCCCGAATGATTCCATGTGCAGATACAAACTCAGAATACACTACTCCTGCTCCCATCTCTTTGCACAAAATCCGGAAAGAATGATCTGTTACTCCCGCCATCGGTGCCAGAAAAACCGGGAACTCAATATCAATATTCCCGATTTTTACAGGATTAATCATTCAGACCAGTCGTCCTCATAAAACAGGTAATTTGAGTTTTTCATTCCCAATTGTTCATAGATCGTTCGGGCATTTTTATTTTGCCCGTCCACATACAGCCTGACTCCCACAGCGCCTATTTTTTTGGCTCTTTCTAAAACATGTTTATGTAGTGAAGAGTAAACTCCTTTTTGTCTATAATCTTTTTTTACAAAAACGGATTGTATCCACCAGAAATATCCATTTCTCCAATCGGACCATTCCCTTGTAATCATGAGTTGTCCGGCATTATTCCCTTCAATTTCAGCCAAATAATACCATCCCAGGTTAGAGTGATTCAACACTTCCTCAACTCCATTACGAATGATGGATTGACTCAATATTTTATTTTCTGTTTCCAGAGCCATTTTAATATTGTTTACAATAATCGTATCAAGGTCGGTTATATCTCCTAACCGGATGACAATATTTTTATTTAAACTTTCCATTTTATTCACAGGTTTATTAGATTAAATTCGGCGTCAAAAATTATGCAATATAACAGGAATTTATTATGAGCAGAGTGTGTGATGTAACCGGTAAAAAACCCATGTTTGGGAACAATGTGAGTCATGCTCACAACAAAACACGGCGACGGTTTAACGTCAATTTACAAAAAAAACGGTTTTGGCTGCCTGATGAGAAGCGCTATATTACCTTAAATGTTTCTACTCGGGGAATGCGAATCATTGACAAAAAGGGTATTCGTAAAGTAGTAAATGAATTAAGAAATCAGGGAATGAAAATTTAATCATTCCCTGAAACAAAAATATTGAATAATCCGGTTTTTAAATAATCCGGATTTTTTTTGATCTATTGTTGCTGCCTCCTGATAAAAGCAGGGACTTCAAGATCGGTGATTTCCTTTTGGATTTTCTCAATATGTTTGAATTCCTCGTCATTTATTTTATTGGATATACCGTCAAAGCGATATAAAGGTTTTGGTACCGGTTCACTTTCTTTCTCACCATTCACCGGATTTGATTTCTGCTGAATTAAGGTTTCATTTTTATTTTCCATCAATATTCTGGATTGGGTATTCCTGTAATTCGGTTCAGGTGTTTTTTCTTCTGTGTGGTCAACCTGACTGATTTGATTAAAACCGGTAGCAATTACGGTTACTTGTATATCATCATCCATATTGGGATCAAGGACAGCACCGAATATGATATTGGCATCTTTTCCTGCTTCCTCAAAAATGATGCTGGTTGCTTCATCTACCTCATGCAAGGTCATATTTTCTCCGCCCGTGATATTCACCAGCACACCCTGGGCACCGCTGATGGTTGCACTGTCAAGCAGGGGACTTGAAATTGCCTGTTGAGCCGCCAATACTGCCCGTTCTTCTCCGGAAGCACAGCCGGTCCCCATAATTGCCTGTCCCATGTTTTTCATGATGGTTTCCACATCTGCGAAATCCAGGTTTATCATTCCGTGAACATTGATGAGATCTGAAATACCTTTAGCCGCCTGGTGAAGGATGGAATCTGCCAATAAAAATGAATCCGGTAGAGTGGTATTTTTATCAACGATTGACATTAATTTTTGATTAGGAATGATGATGACAGTATCACACACTTTCCGCATCTCTGATATGCCTTCCAATGCCCGTTCCAACCTCCGGGGTCCTTCAAACTTGAAGGGTAGGGTAACGATTCCAACGGTCAGAATTCCAAGTTCATTAGCAATCTGGGCAATGACCGGAGACGCACCGGTTCCTGTCCCTCCGCCCATCCCGCAGGTGATGAACACCATATCCGCACCATCGATAAGATTTTCCACAGCTTCTCTGTCTGTTGTCATGGCTTCGTGGCCGATGGAAGATCGTGCTCCAGCACCCAGACCCTTGGTCAGGGTTTTACCGATCTGAATTCGGTGTTCGGCCGAATTATTTTCCAGATCCTGGGCATCTGTATTTATGGCGATGAAATCTACACCGGTCATATTTGCCTTGATCATCCGGTTGATTGCATTCCCGCCTGCTCCACCGACACCGAGGACTTTTAGTTTCGCTTTTTGTTCCATTTTGGGGTCAAATTCAAATAGCATTATTTTCTCCTTGTTGGTATGTTTTGAAAATTGTCATTGTTTAATTCTTATTAGAAAAATCCTTTACTCCAGTTTGAAATTCCGTCCATCCATCCTTTCACTTTTCCACCTAATGATCCGGAATTTCCGTTCAATAATATTCGTTCATTGTGAATAAATTCTTCCCAGTTCAATAATCCCAGGGATGCCGCATATTTAGGTTCCGAACCCAGTTTGATTACATTCCCGCAATTAACAGGATTTCCAATTCTTGTCTTTATATTCAATTCATTTTCGGATAATTTTGCAAAATGGTTTAATTGAGCACCGCCTCCGGTGAGTACAATTCCATAGGTCAGGGGTCCGTCAATGTCGGCTCTGGACATTTCCTTGGCAATATACTGGAGAATTTCTCCCGCTCGGGCTTCGATATAACGGGATAATTCATGCTCGGAAATAGACCTTTTTAACTGTCCGTTTTCTGACGGGAGTTCGAATTCAAGTTCGGCACTTGCCATGGATGCAATAGCAGAGCCGTATTTATTTTTTATTTTTTCTGCTTCTGCAGTACTGATTTGCAGCATCATCGCTATATCCTGGGTAATACTATTCCCACCAATTGGAATGACAGCGCTGTGTCTTACGCCGCCCTCATGAAAAACAACTAAATCTGATGTATCCGCTCCAATATCAATCACTGCTACACCCATTTCCTTTTCATCATTTGAAATGACGCTTAATGCGGATGCCAATCCCTGATAGATTATTTCATCAACCGAAATTCCTGATTCCTCCACACAATCCTTTATATTAGTCAGGGAAGAAATTGCTGCAGTAATGAGATGGACACGTGCTTCAAGTCTTCGTCCTGTCATTCCAATCGGATTGATGACACCATCCATTGTATCAATGATATATTCCTGCGGAATCACATGCAGGATGTTTCTGTCAATCGGAAATGAAATTGCCCTTGCCATATCCAGCACTTTACGAATATCCTTAGGCTGGATTGCCTGGGCATTCGGAATGTGACCATTACCGTTTGTTTGTATGGCAATGGCACCCTGAGTATTCAACCCTCGGATATGATTTCCGGAAATGGTAACATTTGCTCTGTCTATTTTTACTTGTGCCATTGACTCAGCATCCCGGACAGAAGATTCTATTTTTTCAATCACTTTGTCACGATCCACAATGGATCCTTTTTTCATCCCTGTTGAGGGACTTTCACCAATTCCCAGCAAGTTAATTTTACCAGTATCATGATTGATTTTACCGATGGAGCAGCAGCATTTAGCTGACCCGATGTCTATCCCTGCCAGAGTTGTCTGATTTTGGATGAGTGTTCTTTTCTTAATCATGTCCATTCCCGGGCGATAATCTGCCGATCATAACGGAGATCAAGGTTCTTGTAATCGGTAATATTTTTTTGGAGGAATTGAAGTTGATTGTTAAAATTCAATAATACATTTAATTTTTTGATTAGGTGGTTTTTTCCTAATACAACCTTGGTTGGCTGTTCCAGTAAAATGATTTCAAAATCTTCCTGATTGTTCAATCGTAATTCGGAAATGTTCTGGAATAAATGGGGATGTTCATCAGCTAAAAAGTGAAGGATTTGTTTTGCTGCCGCAATGGATTTCGATTGGCTTTTATTTATGGTATGGTAGGAATTATCCGTTGCTACAAAATGGGACAGTACGGGAATTGAATAATCACTGAGTGAACCTTTTAATGGAAATAAAAATCCATGTCTGTCCAAAAGCATTGGGGGAGATGCGTTTACCATTGCAATGGGTTGCCGTTCGGTTATTTCTATTAATAATCCATTTGGAAATAACCGACTCACTCTTGCTGAACTTACATGAGAGTGTTTTTCCAGTTTTGACGATATATTTCTCAAGTCAACAGAGAAAGTGGATGCACCATTAATAGATTCAATTAAATTGCGATATTCTTCAACCGGAATGAGTTCATTCCCTGTAATTTTTATGCTGGAAATATTTATGTTTTTGGAAAATGATGCCCATTTAAAGGAACTCCATATCAACAGGATGAACAATCCGCTGGCAAGGGGGACAATAAAAAATAATGGGAAATTATATTTTTTCATTTTCAGGCTTCAAATGTCCCTTCCGGGAATCCCAAAGTTTTAATTTCCAGGTCCAGTTTTATGTCAAATTTTTCCAATACTTTTTTTCGGGCAAGGCAAATAAGAGATACTAAATCATCACTGGTAGCATTTCCGTTATTCACAAAGAAATTTGCATGTTTTGATGAAATTTCTGCACTACCTTTGACTGTTCCTTTCAATCCGGCTTTATCAATAAGGTAACCTGCTGCGTAGTTTTCGGGATTTTTAAATACACTTCCTGCAGAGCGAATACGCAACGGTTGGGTTGTTTTTCTTCCCAGACTTGCCTTTTGTCGTCTTTCTTGAATTTGATTCGGATCATCTATTTTTAATTGGAATAAAGCACCGATAATTATCTCATCCTTTGAGAAACTGGATGATCGATATTGAAAATCAATATCCTTTGAGGAATATTGATGTTCAGAACCGTCCGTTTTGAGGACATCAACCGACTGAAGACATCTTGAAATTTCTCCACCAAATGCTCCGGCATTCATCACCAGCGCTCCACCCAATGTTCCCGGTACTCCGATCAAACTTTCTAATCCTGTAAGATTATGACTGATGCACAATTTCACCAGTTTTCCCAACATAGCGCCGCCTTCTGCATAAATCGTTGTTTCAGACAAAAATGTGATATTTTTTAATTTTTTATCCAGTGAAATAACAATCCCTTTTATTCCCAAGTCTGATACAAGAAGATTAGAACCCGTTCCGACAAAATAAATCGGAATTGATTTGCCGTTTGCAAATAATAAAATATTTTTCAAATCTTCCTTATTTTGAGGTTTGATGTAAAATGAAGCAGGACCGCCAATTCCAAAGGTTGTGTGCTTTGACATGGGTTCGTTGATGAGACAGGTTCCGTTGATCATAGATGTTATTTCCTTTTCATACTCCATTAGAGAGTTGATTTAGCAGTTAAATGATCGAAATATTCCTGGCAGAACCTCCAGATATTTCCTGCGCCTATTGTAATGACCATGTCTCCTGATTTTACAAAATCATCCAGTGTGATTTGTAGTTGATTCAAATCTTTCACATAGAGTGTTTGGGGATGGTTTTTTTCTTTCGCTGCTTGAACAACCAATTCACCGGATACTCCTTCAATTGGTTCCTCTCTCGATGGAAAAATATCGGTTACGATGAGAATATCCGCTTGTGAAAATGAGTCAGCAAAATCCTGATAAAAATCCCGTGTTCGTGAAAACAAATGGGGTTGAAACACAGCAATAATTCTTCGGTTCCAACCATCTTTGGCAGCATCCAACGTCGCTCTAACTTCGGTAGGATGATGAGCATAATCATCCACAACCATCACATCATGACATACCCCTTTAATTTCAAATCTCCTTTTCACTCCTGAATAAGATTGTATCCCCCGTGAAATAGCTGAAAAAGGAATACCCAATTCCAATCCCAGAGTAACTGCTGCCAGAGAATTAGTGACATTATGTTTGCCGGGAACATCTATTGAAATTTCCCCTAAAGAATTTTCATCACGGGTTACCTGAAATGTACTCTCACTTCCTGTGTGACTGATATTTTGTGCCGAAATTTGTGAGGAGGAGGACAATCCATAGGTTAAGGTTGACCTGCGAATATCAGGGAGGATTTCTACCAACGCCGGAGAATCAGCGCACACAACGACTGCTCCGTAAAACGGCACCGAATTGCAAAACGTAAGGAATGCATCTTGTAATTCTGTAAGGTTTTGGTAACAGTCTGTATGTTCCAACTCAATGTTCGTTACAATACTGATGGTGGGGCGTAATGCGAGAAAACTACGGTCAAATTCGTCCGCTTCCACTACGATGATCTCTCCACTTCCCAGCATTGAGCCAGATTCTATATTCTTCACATGTCCTCCCACCACTAAAGTGGGTTCCATTTGCGCTTCAGTCAATACGGCCCCGATCATAGATGTAGTGGAGGTTTTTCCGTGTGTTCCACCAATGGCAATGCTGGTCGGTTTGACTGCGATTAATTCACCCAGCATTTCGGCACGTTTGATAACAGGAATCCCATTTTCCTGTGCCGCAGAAATTTCCGGATTATCCTCATGAACAGCACTTGAATACACCAATACATCACTATGATTCAAATTGGTTTTGTCATGCCCGAAATACACCTCTGCACCTTTTTCCATGAGGGAACTGATGATGGGTGAATCATGCAAGTCAGAACCGCTCACTTTAAAACCTAAATTTAACAGTAATTCAGCAATTCCGCTCATTCCAATACCTCCAATTCCTACAAAATGAACATGGTTAACTTTGCGGAACATCAGGCAGTTGCCAATTCGATGATTTTATTGGCAATCAATTTTGTTGCATTTGGTTTGCTCATGGATTTTGCCCTGCTGCCCATTTCAGTTAATTTCGAATTGTCATATACTAATTTAATGACTGTTTTCAAAAAATTCTTTGAGTCCAGATTCTTTTCACTCATCAAGACTGCTGCTTTTTGATCAGATAATGCTTTAGCATTCTTGAATTGGTGGTTTTCTGCAGCATCGGAAAAAGGGATTAAAATACTTGCTTTTCCCACTGCCATAATTTCGGAAACTGCCAACGCACCTGACCGTGAAATGATCAGATCACAAAGTGCATAGGCATCTGCCATAGCATCAATGAAAGGTGTGACACGAATAGTTTCTGAATCAAGATGTTTATAATTGTGGTAATGCAAATCTCCCGTTTGCCACAAAACCTGGATATTATTTTTTTGTAACCGTTTAACGGATTTTTCCATTAATTGGTTAAGAAATAGAGATCCTTGACTGCCGCCCATCAGAAAAAGAGTCTTTTTTGTAGGATTTAAATGAAATTTTCTTTCCCCTTCATTCTTACTTCCCTGCAGTATATCTTTGCGAATTGGGTTTCCGCTAAGAAAGCATTCAGCATTAAGATAGTCATGGGCTTCCAAAAAAGCAGTGCAAACAACTTTCGATTGGGAAGCATACATACGGGTCGTGAGTCCGGGATAGGAATTTTGTTCCTGCAAAACCACAGGAATATCGTTCCTCAGTGACATTTTCACAGGAATTGCGCTGGCATATCCACCTGTTCCCACAACAACCTGCGGCTTAAACGCATCAAATATATGCCCTGCCATGGAAGTAGATTTAAAATAAAAATAGGGAAGACTTAGATTTTTTATGATAGAATGAAAAGCAAAACTTCTTTGCAATCCTTTTATTGGCAGTAACGTATGAGGAAGTCCTTTCACAGGTAAAACTTTTGACTCAATTCCAAATGTAGATCCCATGTAATGAATAACGGGGTTTTTATGAATAGATTGAATTTTTTCCCCGATAGCGATTGCCGGGAAAAGGTGTCCGCCGGTTCCGCCGCCTGCAATAAGAATTCTAATTTCATCCATACATTCTCCTGCTTTGAATATCAGGCAAATTCAATGATCTTTTTCTCTGACTGATATTCAACAAAATTCCTACTCCGATTAATGTTATAACCAAACCGGAACCTCCATAACTCACCATGGGGATTTGTAATCCTGTCACCGGTAATATTCCTGTTACAACAGCAACATTGATGAAGGTATAACAAATCAGATTGAAGCCAATTCCCACTGCCAGGAAAATTCCGAATGGATCAGTACATTCTCTGGCTATTCTGATCCCTCTTCGGTAAATAAGGATGAACAGAAATAATAAAAACATTCCTCCCAGAAAGCCCGTTTCTTCACCAATTATTGCAAAAATAAAGTCAGTATGAGGAGTCGGAAGAAATTGGTTTTTTTGCAGGCTCTGTCCCAATCCCAATCCAAACAATCCTCCGTTTCCAAGACTTATGAGCGATTGTGATGCCTGGTAATTATTAGAACCTTCATGATTAAACCATGCTAAGATCCGATCTAACCGATATGATTTCAACAGTAGTACAGGAATAGAAATAGCGATTCCAACTGATCCGCATGCTGCCAACTGAGATACTTTTGCACCGCCAATGAACAATATCACAAATCCAATTAAAGCAATCACCATAGCGGTGCTGAAATCAGGCTGAAGTACGATCAATCCGCAGACACCAGTTAAAATCAGGATTGGTGGGAGAAGACCGTTTGTAAAATCAGTAATTTTCCGATAATTTGTATCCAGATAAGTCGCCAGATAAATGATAATTGATAATCGTGCAAAATCGGATGTTTGAAATGTGATTGAACCAAAATGAATCCATCGTGCAGGATATGAACTACCGGAAAAAACCTTTAGGATTAATCCAAGAGAAAGTATTCCAAATGAAATACCAATCAACAGGGGAGCCCACTGTTTTAACTTTCGATAATCAAAAAAAATAAAAGCGGTCATTGCAGACAATGCAATCAGTAATCTTTTTAAATGAGCGGTCAAATACAGCGAGTTTGTTTTACCGCCGGTTAGATGAATGGACTGGGCAGAACTGGCGCTGTAAAGCATAATCATTCCAAATGCAGTTATGAGCAAGATCTGTCCAAGAAGGATATGATCAATATTTCGTTTAAAAAGATTTAAATGGCTCATCGTATTAATCTTGTTCTAAAACCCAATTTTTAAAACATTCTCCTCTTTCTTCGAAATTTTTAAATTCATCAAAACTTGCACAACCGGGGGACAATAAAATGATATCCCCCGGATTAGCAATTGACCAGCTCAGGACCACCGCTTTTTTAAGACTGTCAGAATTGTACAGTCTTACCGCATCCCTCAATGCGGTGGTTATGATTTCCTGAGCTTTGCCAAATGCAATAACAGCGGATACGTTTCCTGTATGTGGAAGGAGATCTTCAAAATTTCCACCCTTATACAATCCTCCAAGAATAAGAATTACCGGTTTATGAAAACTCTCCAGTGCACATTTTACGGCATCAATGTTGGTCGCTTTGGAGTCGTTAATGTATTTAATACCCTTTCGAGTATGGAAATGCTCCATTCTGTGCGGGATCGGTTGAAAATTTCGAATTGATTCCGCAATTTTGGTTTCTTTGATTCCCAATAGGTGTGCCGCTGTTGCTGCAGCAATAATGTTAGAATAATTATGTTTACCTATCAATGCAATTTCATCGAGAGGAAGGAAATTTTTATGGTTCTTTTTAATGATTCTGGTCTCATTTAGTCCATATCGAAAGGATTGGTCGGGATCAAGACTGAACGGGATTTGATGTAAATGTGAATTTTCAAATGAGGTTTTTATCATGGGATCATCTTCATTATACACCACATACGAATTTTTATCCTGATTTGTTGATAACCTGATTTTAGCATTCAGATAATTTTCAATTGTTCCATGACGATTCAAATGATCCGGAGATATATTAAGGAAAATACTGATAAAGGGAGAAAAATGAACGAAAAACTCCGTTTGAAAACTGGATATTTCAAGAATGAAAACTCGTTTTTCATCAGATTGAATTAAATCCTCCAGAACTTTTTGGGTAAAGGATATTCCTACATTTCCTGCTAAAAGTCCATGAACGGTTCCAGTTTGACAGATTGATTCTAACAATTTTGATGTGGTTGTTTTTCCATTTGATCCGGTAATAGCAAGGATGGGAGCATCTGTAAACCAGCTTCCCAGTTCCATTTCTCCAATAATGGGAATGTCCTTTTTCAGTGACTTCTGCATTACTTCTGTCTCTTTCCCAATTCCTGGAGAAACCACGATCATATCACTGTCAAAAACCCTCTCACTGTGTACTTCTGTTTCAAACGGGATATTTAATTTATTCAATTGAACCGGATGTTCATGAGTGCTTGAAAATTTCCTGATATCACTCATAAATACTTCTGCACCCAAATGATGAAGTAAATTTGCTGCACCCATCCCGCTGATTCCCATTCCCAATACGGTTACACGTTTATTTTTCAGGGTTTTTGGGATAGATTGAGATATATCCATCATCGGATCTTAAATGTCGTGAGAGAGAATAATGCCAAAAGAATCCCGATGATCCAGAAGCGCACAACTACTTTTGTTTCAGGCCATCCTGCTAATTCAAAGTGGTGATGAACCGGCGCCATGTTAAAAAGCCTTTTCCCTTCGCCTTGTTTCTTTTTAGTCCATCTGAAATATCCAATTTGAAGGAGGACAGAACACGCTTCCCAAACAAACACTCCGCCGATGATTACCAACAGCAATTCCTTTTTTAACAGTACAGCCATGGTTCCTAAGGCGGCTCCAGCAGAAAGAGAACCTACATCTCCCATAAAAACCTGTGCCGGCGCTGAATTGAACCAAAGAAACCCAAGACATGCTCCTGCCATGGCGGAAGTAAATATGGTCAATTCGCCTGCTCCCGGAAGATATAAAATATTTAAGTAACTTGAAAAATCAACCCTTCCGGAAATATAGGCAATCGCACCAAAAACTGTAAAAGCAATTGCAAGTAACCCGGTAGCAAGTCCATCCAGACCATCAGTCAGGTTTACGGCGTTTGAAGTCCCTGTAATCACAAGCAAAACAATCAGGGGATAAAATACCCCGAAATCTAAATTATAATTTTTCAGAAAGGGAACGGAAGTAACCGAATGGATACCATCCCAATTCACTTGATTATAAATCCACACACTGATACCAAGACTGAGTGTGATTTGTCCAAATAATTTATATCTGGCAATAAGTCCCTTTTCATATTTCTTTACCACTTTCAAATAATCATCCAAAAAACCAATTATTCCCATCCATGTTGCAGAAAATATAATGATTTGAATGAAGGGGCTTGTCAGGTTGGCTAAAAGGAGGGTAGGGAGGAGTACTGCAATTAATATGAGTACTCCTCCCATTGTGGGTGTTCCTTGCTTTTGTATGTGCGTTTGTGGTCCGGTAGATCGTATTTTTTCACCAATGTGGTGAAATTTGAGCATGTGAATGACCTTCGGACCAAAAATGAAACTTATAAGTAATGCAATGATCGCTGCCAGAGCAGACCGGAAAGTGATGTATTGAAACAGGTTTAAAGCGGACCAATGTGATTTTAATGGATATAGAAAATGGTAAAGCATCAGTCAAAGATCCCCTGTATCACTGTTTCCATTGCCATTCCCCTGGATCCTTTTATTAAAATTTTATCGCCATCTTTGAATGATTCTTTCAATGAGGAGATCAATTCATTTTTGGATACATAATGGCGATGAGTAATGGATGAATTCAATTCCATATCGGTAAACAATGTTTTTTCTCCCAGCAGATACACAGCGTCCAATTGATTCTGTTTACATTTTTTTCCAATTTTCCGGTGGTGTAATTCTGCATCCTTCCCTAGTTCAAACATATCGCCGAAAATGAAAATCCTTCTTCCATTTCCACCGAAAGCCTGTAAATAATCAATTGCAGCAATGGTTGATTCAAGGTTTGCATTGTAGGTGTCATCAATGACAGTAACAGAATTGAATTGTTTTACCTGACATCTTCCTTTCGGTGGATCGAATGTTGATATTCTTTCCCTAAAATCATCCCATTCCACTCCAAGAGTTACGGATACCGATGCAGCTGCAATCACATTTTTCAGGAACGTAAAATTTCGGGAATCTGTTGGTATTTCTTCTGAATCAATAATTAAAGTCAGTCTGCCGTCATCTTCAGAGATGATATCTGCAGGAAAATCACAATTTGGTGTTAACCCATAGGATATTTTTGTAGCGGAACAGGGGAGAGTACACACATTTTCATCTGCATAATTAACAAAAGCAGATCCGTTTGTCAGTGAGAGAAATAATTCACCTTTTTCCTTTGCGATTTCCTCCACAGAACCAAATCCTTCCAAATGTGCAGGTGCTATGTTGGTTATGAGGCCGTGATTCGGTTTTGTGACGTCACACAGGTACCGAATATCTCCTGATTGATTTGCACCCAATTCCAAAATGGATATTTCGTGTGTTGAGGACATGGTTAACACAGTGAGGGGAACCCCAATGGATGTATTGTAATTCCCTTCCGTTGCATGGACGGTCATATTTGCACTCAGGATATGCTTTATTAATTCTTTTGTAGATG
This sequence comes from uncultured bacterium, assembly GCA_964518835.1. Classification (GTDB taxonomy): domain Bacteria; phylum Fidelibacterota; class Marinisomatia; order Marinisomatales; family AB-629-J13; genus AB-629-J13. Next base: position 37,638 of record CAZFKU010000004.1, on the reverse strand, counting down.
TTTTACCATTTGTTCCTGTGATACCCAATACAGGGATTCCGAGGTTTTCCCTCCATAATCGGGCAATTTGCCCAATAGTTTTTAAAGGATGACCAACTTTAATTTGCTGAATTGATTTACAATCCTCACTGAATGCAGACACCAAAGCTGCACTACATCCTTCCAATTCGACTGCTGGAACAAATTTGTGTCCGTCCGTCCGCCGACCGGACAATGCTATGTAAAGATCCCCCGGTTTCACATCCCTGCTGTCTATTGTAATTCCTGTAACATCGGAATTCAGTTTTTCACCGGTAATTTCTGTAAAACATTCTGAAAATTCCTTGGGATCAGGCAAGGAAACTCTCATGAAATAAACTCCATTACTGTATCCACATCGGAATAAGGCATCCGCTCACCTTTTATATCCTGAAAATTCTCACGTCCTTTCCCAAATACGACTATTGCATCCCCGGGCTTCAAGGTTTCAAGTGCACAGATTAACCCGGATTTTCTGTCCGGATAAATTGTGAAGCAATTGGTTGAAAATCCGGAAATGATTTCAGCAGATATGCTGTTTGGATCTTCATCTCGGGGGTTATCCGGGGTTATATGGCAGTGATTTGAATATTTCTCCGCAATTGAAGCCAAAATGGCTCGCTTGCTTTTATCCCGGTTTCCTCCTGCTCCGAAAACCGTTTGAATTTTTCCTTTAATAAATGATTTTAACGTGGAGAGAACTTTTTCATAAGCATCCGGTGTATGGGCATAATCAACGATAATCGTCCCGCCTTTTGATGTTTTAAAGTACTCCATTCTTCCGGGAATATGAGTACAGTTCTTAATTCCATTTTCAATTGATTTAGGTGGAATACCCATACTATGAGCAGCAGCTACAGCCATTAAGATATTTTCTTTATTAAAATGTCCAATGAGGGGTGATTGAATTTTGTACTTATGATTTCCTGCTGTTATTTTTCCCGTTATCCCATCAAGAGTGGATTTTGCTTCGGAAAATTGGATCATATCCTTAGAATTTGCAGAGGTAGATAAAAAAGGAACAGGACATAAATTTTTTAATAATTTACCATATTTACAATCCGTATTAATCACCGCTGTTGCATCCAGAGGCAGTGTTTTGAATAATTTTGCTTTTGCCTGAAAGTAATCTTCCATGGTATGATGATAATCCAAATGATCCTGAGATAAATTGGTAAAAACAGCATAATTAAAATCAACATCAGATACACGAAATTGATCAATGGCGTGGGAGGACACTTCCATAATTAAATGAGTTATATTTTCTTCAACTAAATGGTTAATCGTTTTATGAAGATTGACAGGATCCATGGTTGTGAGAGATTTTTTCTCTTCATAGTTTTTTGTTTTTAATCCCAGTGTGCCCAAAATTGCTGAATTCTTTCCGTCTGCTTTTAATATTGAATTCAGCAAATATGCCGTGGATGTTTTTCCATTCGTCCCTGTTATTCCCGTAATTTTTATCTTTCTGGATGGGTTGTCATAAAATTCCGCTGCCAGTTTTGACAATGCTCTGCGAGGATTCGCAACAGATATAAGTGGAATAGAAACAGATCCAACATCTCTTCCGTTGATCAGTAAAGCTCCGGCACCATTATCAATTGCTTCTTGAACAAATTGATGTCCATCAACAGAATTCCCCGGAATTGCAATGAACAAATCTCCCTCTAATACTTGTTTAGAATTAGTACACAACCTGCTGATTTGGATGTCATCAGTCACTAAATTAAGTGGATTAATATTTTTTACCAGTTCTGTCAATTGTTTATGCATTTTATTTGAGTCCAATGACACAGGTTGAACCACAGGATTTAATTTCATTGGGTTTCGGGGACTGCCAACTCACGATTCCTGAACCATGAACCGAATAGGTAAATCCGCTTTCTTTTAATTTTCTACCTGCTTTGCGTAAGCTCATTTGCCGAACGTCCGGTACCGTACATTCCTTATTTTCAACTTTTACAGGATGATTGAAAAGAATCGGATTATTGGAATTTTCTGAAAAGCCATTTTTGTTTGAAGCCCATAATTTGTTGTTATGGATGTGTTCTTCCGGTTCATTTTCAGGTTGGAATGAGTCATCCATGTTGATTATTCTTTTGGCAACTTTTTGAAAAACGGGTGCCGCTCCCATACTGCCCCAATGATTACCGAATTTTGGCTCATCTATGATAATGACTCCCAAAAGTTTTGGTTTGTCTGCAGGGAAAAACCCTACAAAATTTGAAATAAATTTAGTTTCTGAATAAGAACCATTAATGAATTTCTCAGCTGTCCCCGTTTTTCCTGCTAAATTCCAGCCCGGGATTGCGGCGGATGAACCAGTCCCCATTTTAATTGTTTTTACTAATATTTTTTTTAAAGTTTCCATTGTTTCTATAGTGGCTACCCTGCGCAGGACTTTGGAATTGTTAATTTTATTGATTTGTCCATCATGACTCATGATCTGTCTCACAATTTCGGGTCTGAGCAAATATCCTCCATTTGCAATTGCAGAATACGCCGATGCCAATTGTAAAGCGGTTACACTGATTTCCTGACCCATGGAGATTACACCAGGAGAAATTTTGCTCCAGTTTTGCGGTTCACGGATGAATCCCTTGGATTCACCCGGTAAATTGATGTCAGTTGCAATCCCAAATCCAAATTTTTTAATATATTGGTAAAAGGGTTGAACCTGAAGGAGTTCCGTTATTTTTATTATTCCCACATTGCTTGACTGTTCGATAACTTGGGAAAATGTTAACAAACCGTATTTTTCATGATCTCGAATTTTAACACCATTGTAAAAAAAACTTCCGTTTTCACAGAAGAATTCGTCATCAACACTCACCATATTTCTATCCAAAGCAGCAGTTGCTGAAACAATTTTAAAGGTGGAACCCGGTTCAAATTGGTCGGTTATTGCTTTTATTTTCTGGTATTCCAAAGGATAATCACCGGTGTGATTCGGATCAAAACAGGGAATAGAAGCCATTGCCAGTACTTCACCTGTTTCAGGATTCATGAGGACACCGGTGGCTCCTTTTGCATTGGTATCATTCAATTGTTTTGTTAATTCATCTTCCAATATGCATTGGTATTCAATATCCAGTGTCAATTGAATATTGGAACCATTCAGTGGATCAACAAATGGATAACTGTTGTCGGGTTTGCTTTTTCCAGTGCCTGACCGTTTTTTTAAGATCCATCCAGGTGTACCGGTCAAGACAGGGTCGAATTGTTTTTCAATTCCGCTTAACCCACGGTTATCGGGGTCTGTGAATCCTATCACTTGGCTTCCTGAAGAACCAAATGGATAATATCGAAAATAATTTTTTTTAATAATCACCCCGTAATCTTCTATTTTTGATATACCATCACATTCTGATTCAAGGATATTCCTTTCCAGAAATATAAAGGAATCCCGTGAGGTTAATTTATTTAAATAAAATTCATGGGGTTTTTCCGTACATTGACTTAATAGTTGAGCCACAGTTTGCTTTTCAATAATATCAGACGGATTTCCGCATAGAGTAATATGAGAAATATTTCGGGTTAAAAGGACGTTATTTCGATCATAGATATTTCCACGGGATGCTTCCAGGCTTTCTCTGTGTTGCCCCTGCTGGAACCCTTTACCAATATAATTTTTATTTTCAAGAATTTGAATCTGAAACAACCTCGCACTGAGGACGCACCATCCAAGGATCACAAAACAAGAGAGTACCGTTACTCTTGTCCGATATCTTAAAAAAGATTTTGTCACAAACTGCTCAACTCATCTGCATTAATGTATATGGAAATTGACTCCGGCTTTGCAAATACCATCCCCCATTTCATTTTTGCTTTCCTTGCGATTACATCCGGTTTTGATAAAGCATCAATTTCACTTTGCAAGAGATGAATATCATTTATTAATTCTTCAACTGTTTCCTTTTGGATATCTAAAGCATATAATGAATCATCAATTTCGGTATACACCCAGAGGTATAAAACCAACCCTCCGATGGATAAACATGTAATGAGATAAAAAATCAATGTATCAATTATATTTTGTACTTTTTTAGAACGACGTTGTTTCTTTGGCATTTTTATTTAAATCCTTTCTGCCGCCCGAAGTTTTGCACTTCTGGAGCGACTGTTTTTACTGATTTCCTCCTGAGAAGGTGTTACCGGTTTTTTTGTGAGGATGGCGACCGCTCCCGTTTGTTTTAGTCTTTTAAATGCCTGTTTTACCAGGCGGTCTTCCAGGGAATGGTAGCTGATAATGACAATTTTCCCGCCAATGGACAGGTAATCAATGAATGAGTCTAAAAATTTTTTCAAAATCTCTAATTCTCCATTAACAGCGATGCGAATGGCTTGAAACACTCTGGAGAAAGATTTTATACGGTGTGCCGGAGGTGTTGACTTTTTTATAATATTTTTCAAATCAGATGTTGTTTTCAGTTCTGGAGACTGATGAATATGATAGGCGATTTTCCTTGAGAAGCGCTCTTCACCGAATTCTTTCAAAATAGTTTCCAGTTCTGTCCGTGTTAATTTTTTGAGAAAATCAACAGCAGGTTTTCCACTGGCTTGGTCAAACCGCATGTCTAACCGGGAATCTTGAGAATAAGAAAATCCGCGGTTTTCGGAGTCTAATTGAAACGTGGACAAGCCTAAATCAAGCAATATTCCCTCCACGGATTGTATCCCTTCCTCTTGCAGGATTTCAGGAAGGTGATGGTATGAATTATGGTAAAGAGACAGTTGAGTATTAGAAGCAGAGAATTTCTGCTGACAAATTTCCAATACTTCATTGTCCCGGTCAACTCCTATTAAATTTCCTTTTAAAGATAAATGAGAAAGAATTTTCCCGGTGTGTCCTCCCTGGCCCACAGTCCCATCCACATAAGTGAGATGAGGTTTTATATCCAGATAAAACAGGACTTCCTTCACCATAACGGGTATATGATGAAGTGAAGATTGCATTACAGGATGATCTTTTCAGCCAATTCATTAAATGCTTCGTTATTCTGGGATGATACTTGTTTATCAAAATTATTAAGTAAATCAGGATTCCAAATTTCAATTTTATTTATCATCCCGATTATGGTTACCTGCCGATTAATTTCAGCATAATTCATTAATTCAGTTGATAGAAGAATACGTCCCTGTTTGTCATACGTTACTGTCGTGGAAAATCGGGAATATTCTCTGGTAAATGCACGTTTAACCTGGGAGGAAGACTGTTCTTTGAGTTTCGAAAGAACTTTATTCCATTCTACCAGCGGGTAAACCCATATACACTGATCCATCCCCTTGGTTATTGCAAAAGAATTATCATTTTCCGGAGAAAGTGCTTGACGAAATTTTGCCGGTATGTTGACCCTGCTTTTGGGATCCACAGTGTAGGAATATTCTCCTGTAAATGTATTTGGACTATGCGACATATTGAACTAAAGAAAGGGATAACTACCCACTATTACCCACAAGTCTAATAATATTACCCACTCAAGTCAAAATATTTTTTAAAATTATTTAATAATAATTAGTAATAAGCAGAAGATAGATCAAAAAAAGGATTGAATTACACGATTCAACCCTTTTTAAACCATCGGATTAAGAGAGGAAGTTTTACTGTTTTTGAGTATATTGCCTGACGGAATAGGCAGGAGGGTCAGCAGTTATTTCGATTTTTACGGGATCAGGAGATTCTTGGAATTTTTCAATGGATAATGTTTCTGATTCCCCATTGATGGTAAGAGTGACATTTTGAGTATGTTCAAGTATGAGTGATAATGTGCTGTCTGTATAGAAAGATTTATGTTCACCGGTTTTTAACAAAACCTGAGTATAACCACTTGTATCCGATGGAACTAAAATAGTTAACTGACTCACGGTTTTGATTGATAAAGAATAGGGTGGTGAAAATTCAAGTTGCTGTTCTTCCTTGTAAGTTTCATGATAATTGGTATTAAGATTGGTTATAAAATTTGATGCATCTTGCTTAACAACGGTGGGAGTGGGCTTATGAGCTGGATTGGTAATTTTGTGGATAATAATTAATCCAAAAATCCAGCATGCAAGCAGAATGAGACTCTTAATAACTTTATCCCGATTTATTTTAGGGGATTTTTTTGGATAAATAATCTCTTTTTCTGTTTTGATTTCCTTTAGTGGTTGTCTTTTTACAGGCTTTTTATTTCTTTTTACTCCTTTACTTTTTGAAGTTTTCCCGTCAATAAATTGTTCAAACTCATCTAAAATTTTTTTCGGGTCCAAACCAATTTCGGTACTATATGCTCTTAAAAATAATCTGATATATGGTTCAGGAAGAAGGTCATACTCGCCATTTTCGATAGCTTTAAGAAATTTTATATTAATTTTTGTCCGGGTTTGAATTTCTTCTAATTCGATACCCCGTTGGATACGTGTGTCTTTTAGTATTTTATGGAATTCGGGCATTTTTCAAGGGAGAATTTAAACTGATTATCTCAACATGAAATATGTAAATGATTTCTGGATAGGGTAGAAAAAGGATAATTCCGGTTTGGAAATCGAATCAGCCTGAAAGTTAAATTTTATGGAGCATTACTTTATCTTATTATGAATGTTTACAAATTGAAAAAATACATTAGATGAAAATTCCAAAATAATTCTAAAGATACATTTTTGAGATTTTTAATAATTTAATATACGGAAAATCTTTTAACACATATAAAAAATACATTAAAATTGTAAGCTAAACTCAAATCATTATTTTATGTTTGATAAAATCACTGAAAAATTTGACACTGTATTCCGGACTTTAAGAGGACTGGGAAAGATTACGGAGACTAACATCCAATCCACGGTTCGGGACATACGAATCATTCTTTTGGAAGCGGATGTGAATTACGGGATCGTAAAATCATTTATTAAAAAGGTGAAATCCCGTGCCGAAGGTACAAAAGTAATTAAATCTATTAAACCCGGTGAGCAGTTCATCAAAATTATTCATGACGAATTGGTGTCTTTATTGGGTGGAAAAGTTTCACCATTAGTATCGGGTCGTAGAAAACCGAAAATAATATTACTGGCGGGATTGCAGGGATCTGGAAAAACTACAACTGCTGTAAAAATAGCGATGCACCTGAAAAAAAAGGGTTTTACAAGCCTATTGGCAGCAGCGGATGTGTATCGCCCTGCGGCAATCGATCAACTGATGACTTTGGGACAACAAGTGGATATTCCCGTTTTTTCAAAGGGAAAATCTGATCCGGTGGTAATTTGTCAGGAAGCAGTTGATAAAGCAGATTCTCTCGGACTTGATTATGTAATTTTGGACACTGCAGGACGATTACATGTGGATGGAGAAATGATGGAAGAAATACAATCTATTCATGACGACATTAATCCACATGAAACCTTATTTGTAGTGGATGGAATGACGGGTCAGGATGCGGTTAATTCGGCTAAGATATTTTCAGAAACCATTTCAATTACCGGTACTGTCCTCACAAAAATGGAAGGAGACAGCCGGGGCGGTGCAGCGGTTTCGGTGACTGAAGTTACGGGAGTGCCCATTAAATTTCTCGGGGTCTCAGAAAAAATAGATGGATTGGAAGTTTTTGACCCCAAGAGGATTGCAGACAGAATTTTGGGTTTTGGAGATGTAGTGTCTCTGGTTGAGAAAGCGCAGGAATCCATTGAAAATAAAGATGAGAAAGCATTTCAAAAGATATTTTCAGGAAAAGAGTTTAATTTGAATGATTTTATATCCCAGATTAGACAAATTAAAAAAATGGGTTCACTGAAACAAATTGTTGGTATGCTCCCGGGGGTAAATAGAAAAATGATGAAAAAAATTAATATGAATGATAAACAACTGGTATGGACGGAAGCAATCATTCAATCCATGACTGTTCAGGAGAGAAACCAGCCAAAAATTATAAACGGCAGCAGAAGAAAACGGATTGCAAATGGTTCCGGAAGATCCGTACAGGAAGTAAACAAATTATTAAAAGAATTTTTCCAAATAAAAAAAATGATGAAACAGATGAGCAAAAAATCATTTCCGCAGATGAGGAAATCCGGATCACATTTTATGACAGTTCATTAAGGAGACAATTTTGGCAACTCGAATACGATTAAAACGATTAGGACGAAGGAACAGACCTTTTTACCGCATCATTGTCATTGATTCAAGAAAAAGACGTGACGGTGCCGCCATTGAAGAAGTGGGGTGGTATGATCCTATTTTAAAAAATGGTAAGAATTTTACCATGAAAGAAGACCGTATTTTACATTGGCTATCTAAAGGAGCACAACCATCTGATGTAGTGAAGAACATGATGACAAAAACAGGATTATCCCATCGATGGCACCTAATGAAATTGGGATTAGGCGATGATGAAATAGAAAAAAATATGCAAAAATGGAGGTTAGACAGGGAATTGACTTTGAAAAAACGGACGGAAAAATCGCTGGAAAAAGCAGAAGCGGAGAAGAAGGAAGCGGAAAAAGAGAAAGAAGTAGATGAAGAAGTAAAAGTTACCATAGAATCAGACTCTGGGGAAACCGATTTGCAAGAAGAGGAAAGTGAAGAAAAGACGGAAGAGATCACTGAAGAATTGACCGAATTTGAAGATGAGGAAAGCAAGGAAGAAGTGGAAGCTGAATCTGAAGATTCCTCAGATACGGATGATGGAATGATGGAAGAAGATTCTGATGAGGACGAAACTGTAGAAGAATCAGAGGAGGAATCGGAAGAAGAATCAAAAGAAAATGTTGAATCCATAGATGATAGTGATTCAGATGAGGAGGACTCAGATAAGACGGAAGTAGAGGAGGAGGCAGCGGAAGTAGATACCGACACAGAGGAATTAGAAAATGCTGAAGAAACATCAGAAGATTCTGAAGATGAAGAGAAAACAGATGAAAGTGAAACCGATTCAGGTGAATCTCAAGATGAAGACGAAAATATAGAGAGTGATGATTCCGAGGAAGAGAGTGCCTCGAATGATGAAGATTCAAGTGAGGAAACTGATGGAGGAGATTCTGAAAAAGAGGGTTCTGCAGAGGTGACAGATGATGTTATTGAAGATACGGATGATGATAGTCCAGAGGAAAATGACTCATCCAAAACTGAGGACAGCCAAAGTGAAGAAAATGCTGAATCAATTGATGATAAAGATGATACCGCAAAGGAGTTAAAATCTTCAGGAAATTCAAAGCGAAAAAAGGAATAAAACCAAAAGGAGACACACGTTATGAAGGATTTTATTGAAATGGTCGTAAAACAGTTAGTAGATAAACCGGACGAAGTTGAAGTGAATGAAGTAGAATCTGAAAAACGAATTATTTATGAACTGATGGTTGGTGAGGGCGACTACGGCAAAGTCATAGGTAAAAAAGGAAAGAACATTTCCGCAATTAGATCTCTCATATTTGCCATAAATGCCAAGGAAGGCGGCAAACGTGCAAGACTGGATGTAATTGACAGATAAAATTAATGAAAAAACTGTTTGCAATTGGAAAGGTGACCAAGGTGTCGGGTCTCAATGGAGAAGTGCGGTGTAAACCTCTTTCTCGATATTTCGAGGAGTATATCGATGAAAAACCGCTGTATTTAGGGTTTTCTGAATCTGCAAATACAGCAACTGAATTAGAAAATATAATTCCATCAGGAAAGCACCCAAGATATCGTTTTTCCGGTGTGAATACAAAAAAATCAGCTCAATCAATCATCGGACAATTTGTGTTTGCCGGTGTATCAGAGCATGATCAGATCAATTGGATTTCCGAAGAATTAATCGGATTTGAAGTTGTGACCACAGAAAACAAATGGGTAGGAATTTTAAAAGAAATTCTCTGGCTGCCTTCAAATGATGTTTATGTGATTCAGAAAGAAAAAAGGGAATTTCTAGTTCCTGTCATTCATGAGATCGTACAACACCTTGATTGGGAAAGTGAAACTCTGGTTATATCTGCCATGGAAGGACTACTGGATTGAAACGTTTTGCAATCATAACACCGGTTCCGGACCTTGTAAATAAGGTGATACAGGAATCAATCATCAGAAAATCGGTGGAAAACGGAATAGCAGATATAAAAGTTGTTAACCTGCGAAACTTCACCGAAGGGAATTACCGTCAGGTTGATGATGAACCATATGGAGGAGGAGGAGGAATGGTCATGATGGCAGAACCATTTTTTAAAGCAATCGATCATACCATTTCTTCGTGGCAGGAATATGATAATGTCAAAATTATCTATCCCACACCTCAAGGTGAGATCTGGTCACAAAAGGCGGCTCAGGAATTCAGTTGTTCGGGAAATACAATTTTTCTTTGTGGTCATTATAAAGGGATTGATGAACGGGTGATTGATAAATATGTAACACATGAGTTTTCCATTGGAGATTATGTCATTTCAGGCGGGGAATTGTCTTCGATGGTTATGTTGGACAGTATCATCCGGATGATTCCCGGTGTACTAAACTCATACGAATCAGCGCTCTCAGATTCCTTTATGAATGGACTTCTGGATGCACCTTATTATACAAGACCCAGGGAGATTGACGGTGAGCAGGTTCCGGAAGTATTGTTAAACGGAAATCATAAACAAATTGATTCCTGGCGGAATAAGAAAAGAGAAGAACGCACTGAAGCAAGAAGGAAAGATTTATGGGAAAAATATAATTCCCCGACAAGAAATGGAGAATCACATGAATAAAATACAGGAAGTGACAAAAGAGTATTTAAAGGATGACCTACCGCGATTCAGAGCAGGTGACAGGGTCTCTATAGACTACAGAGTTATTGAGGGTGGAAAAGAACGAATTCAGAAATTTCAAGGAGATGTGATCAGCAAAAAAGGTGGAAGTGTAGAAGCGTCATTTACCGTGCGGAAAATATCAGGAGGTGTGGGAGTTGAAAGAATATTCCCACTTCATTCACCTATGATAGCAAAAATTAAAGTATTACGTAAAGGAAAAGTACGCCGGGCTAAATTAAATTATCTTAGAAAATTAAAAGGTAAAGCTGCCCGAATATCGGAACGGAGATAAACGGGAGATTTCACTAAAATTACCCTCACAATATTTTATCTATGTGGGGGTTTTTAATTTTTAATCCAGATTCTGGAAATATCATTTGAGTCATAAAGAGAAAATAATTCTAAGTATCACGACCGGTTCACATATGAGCGTTCACAGTATGATGCTCATTTTTCCAACGATTATGCTGGTATTGAAAAATGAATTTTCAACAGGACTTGCCACTCTGGGGGCGATAGCTTCTGTCACTACTTTTATGTACGGCTTGGGTGCTTTGCCAACTGGTCTTCTAGAAAGAAAATATGGTGCATCCACTTTGTTGCTGGTTTACCAGATCGGGACGATTATATCGACACTCTTCATTGCCGGTGCTCATTCATTGTTCACGTTGACTATAGGATTGGTTTTTGCAGGACTTTTTGCCAGCATATATCACCCTGCAGGGTTGACATTGATATCCCATCACTCTAATAAATTGTCTAAAGGAATGGCTATTCATGGTATTGGCGGTTCGTTGGGACTTGCATTAGGACCTGTGATAGGCGCCGGGTGTACTGAACTTATTTCCTGGAGATTTGCATATATCACTATCGCAATAGTGAATTTATTTTTGTTTCTGTTCACTCTGATTTCTTCAAAATACTGGAGAAATACTCCCTATCCAAAATCTCAGGAAGATAAAATTGAAAGTAAAACTAATAAACCAGCTTTAAAATATTATTATGCGGTTTCAGTTCTTATGGGATTTACGTTTACCGGATTTACAACATTTATGCCTACACATTTTGCATTTGAAACTCGGACTGTTTTACAGGGTTTCTCAGACACAATGAGAGGTGGAATGTTTACAACTCTCGTTCTATTGTCGGGTATAGTAGGACAGTCCATGGGAGGATGGGCAGGAGAAAGATTCCCCTTAGCAAAATACTTGTTTTGGGTTATTTTGTTTAATATCCCTATTCTATTTGTTTTGGGGCTGGTTTCTAATTATTGGTTAATTGGTTCAGCTGTACTTCTGGGAATTATCCATTTTAATTGGCAGCCTGTAGCAAACTCCCTCATTGCCCATCTGACCCATTCAACTCACCGTGGATTAGGATATGGAATTAATTTTTTCCTGAATATCGGTATAGGAGCGGGAGCGGCTGCCGTTGGGGGACTTATCGCAGAAAAATTTGCCGTAACATATATTTTTCCGATGATGGGAATTGTTTTAATTCCTGCTTTAATTTTAAGTTGGATTTTGATTGGAAAAGTGGAAGAATTATAGACATATTTTGGTGGGTATTTACCGTTAATTTGGAATGAATCAAATACAACTAAAAAGTTTACCTTCAGTATCTGAAGTATTACTTGAGGTAAAGCAATTAACAGATATTGACCAAAGAATATTGACTCTTTGGATTAATGATATTTTAGCTAATTACAGGTCCGATGCAAAAAAAGGTATATTAGAAAAGGACAGACGAGAGATCATCCAAGTTATTGTTTCCACAGTAATGGAAAAGACACAAGGGAGCCTAAGACCTGTGATTAATGGAACGGGAATCGTTCTTCATACAGGTTTGGGGCGGGCACCCATTCACCATCAAGTCCTTAGGAAAGCCTCAAAAACACTGGAAGGATATTCAAATTTAGAATTGAATTTGGAGTCCGGTAAAAGGGGAAATCGCCAGTCTCATGTAACTCAATATTTCAGGGCTGTAACAGGAGCTGAATCAGCTTTGGTTGTGAATAATAATGCTGCAGCAGTTTTTCTGGGAATAAATACCATTGCGGAAAATAAAGAGGTGATTGTATCCAGAGGTCAGGAAGTGGAAATAGGCGGGTCATTTAGGATTCCTGACATCATTGAAAAAAGTAACGGAATATTGAGGGAAGTTGGAACGACCAACAGAACTCACAGAAAAGATGTTGAAAATGCAATAAATTCCAATACAGGTTTGTTACTTTGGGTTCATACATCCAATTATAAAATTCACGGATTCACCCGGGATTTATCCTTGGAAACTCTGGTAGAAATTGGTAAGAAAAAACGGATTCCTGTCATGGCGGATTTAGGAAGTGGTGCTCTGGAAAATATTTCGGATCTGGGGCTTCCCAAAGAAATTCCGGTGCAGGACATTATGAAGGTCAACCCCCAACTCATCACTTTTTCAGGTGATAAATTATTGGGAGGACCTCAGGCTGGAATAATGCTGGGTTCAAAAAAAATTATTAAAAAATGTGGTGAAAACCCCATTTATCGGACGATAAGATGTGATAAATTTACAATTTCACTTTTGGAGGAGACGTTAAAATCACTGGGGAGTAAAAAAAGAGGAAATCCAAATCTAACCTTATCATTGTTGGCAACTACAGGAAAACAATTGATAGGCCGGGTAAATCGGGTGTTGGACTGCCTACCCCGGAATCTTGTCCGGTCATTTAGTATATCTACCGTGGAAACAAAAGTTGAAGCCGGGAGCGGTTCCCTTCCGGTGAAGAATCTACCCAGTGCAGCGCTGGTATTTTCTTCCAAAAAATTAAAACCGACACTATTAGCTGAAAAATTCAGGGATGGCAATCCTCCCCTAATCGGTTACATCCATAGCAACAAATATTATATTGATTTTAAATCCATTCTGCCTAAACAGGATAAAATCATCATTCAACTTATTGAAAAAAACCTTTCATGAATCAGATCGTCATCGGCACTGCAGGTCATATTGATCACGGTAAGACAGCTCTCGTGAAAGCCTTGACCGGGATAGACACGGATAAACTGGCAGAAGAACAGAAACGTGGAATGACCATTGACTTGGGATTTGCATTTTTAAACGACCGAATTACCATCATAGATGTCCCCGGTCATGAACGGTTCATACGGAATATGGTAGCCGGTGTTTCCACCATTGACTTTGTAATTTTAACGATTGCATTGGATGATGGAATCATGCCTCAGACTATGGAGCATTTACACATCATCGATTTACTGGGGATTCCTGATGGTGTTGTTGTGTTAACAAAATCAGATTTGATTCAAGACGTACAATGGGTGGAATTGGTAAAAGATGAAATCAGGGAAAAAACAAAAGACACCGTTTTAGAGGGTAAACCCATTATTAAGACTTCAGTTCATAAAAATGAAGGTATTACGGAATTACATGATCTGCTCACTACTTTAGAGGGAGAAAAAGGTAAAACCCACGATGATGAAATATTCAGATTACAGGTTGATCGTGTCTTTCAAAAAACCGGATATGGATTAATTGTTACCGGGACGGTACTTTCGGGAGTTTTGAAAATAGGGTCCATGGTTGGAGTGCAACCCTCAAATCAAATGGGAAAAGTACGGGGACTCCAGAGTCATGGTGCAGCAGTTAATGTTGTATCAATAGGGGACAGAGCCGCCATAAATTTAACAGGAATTGAATTGACCCAAATCTGGCGGGGGTCCGAACTTGCAACACCTCGTTCCCTTCATGCATCTAATCGAGCAATCGTAAATATTAATTTAATTAAAACAACAAAATGGAAATTAAAAGCACAGCAAAGGATTCGGATACATTCCGGCACATCGGAATCTTTGGCAAAAATTATTTATATTCCCAAAACTATTGTAGCGGGGGAATCTATAAATGCGTTTTTGGAATTTGATAAACCGGTAAGCATTGCATTGGATGATCGTTTTATTCTCCGTACTTATTCTCCCATGGATACAATCGGTGGAGGTAAAATCTTGGAAATAGATCCGCAAGGGTTCTGGAAAAATATAAAGTCTCAATGTCAACAGCTTTCAGTGATGAAGACCGAACGTTTCGTCCAATTTATTCATAATTCTAAAAATACTCCAAAATCAGAAACATATTGGGCTGATAAATTCTCAAAATCAAGGAAATTAATTCACGGTTGGATCGAATCCAATCACTTGATACACGAAAATGAAATGGTTTTTTCAAAAGAAGGTGTTGACAGTTCAAAAAAAGCGATGATAAAATTTATAACTGCTTTTCATAAGAAAAATCCATATCGCGGGGTTATTAATTCGGAATCAGTGCGGAGCGAATTGGGATTTAGCAGACCATGGCATGATTACATTATCTCAAATTTAGACGGAAAGGAAATCACATTTCAAAATGGTGGACTGGCTTTAAAATCTCATAAGATGGAATTGAAAAACCAGGATAAAGAAAATATGGAAAAGATTAAACATATTTTTTCCCAAATGAAATTCCTTCCGGTTTCTGTTAAAGAACTGACAGAAAAAATCCAGTGTGGATCTGAACAAATTCTCGAATTACTGCATATATTAAAACGTCGGGGAAATTCCATTGATATATCCGACCATTTGTGGATGAGTCAATCGGATTTAGATCAGTTGATTGACAAACTTGATGATCACTATAATTCAAATGAAATATTAAGTGTCGGTGAATTTAAATCCATGACGAATCTAACACGAAAAACTGCCATTCCTTTACTTGAGTATTTAGATAAAACCGGAATCACATTCCGCAGAGGAAATGAACGCATTGTAGGAACAAAGTTTCCTTCCAAATTCCAACGGATATAATTCCGATTTCATCTATGAAAAATCCGGCTGTTAGACAAGGGTCAAAAGGAAAAAGCAATGAGAATTTTTCTTCCGGTACACCTCTCATGAGGCAATACGGTGATGTAAAATCAAAATATCCTGACAGTATTGTATTGTTCAGAATGGGTGATTTTTTTGAAACCTTTAATGAGGATGCAAAAATCACTGCTAAAATCCTTGGAATTGTATTGACAAAAAGAGCGAACGGAGCTGCTGCTGATGTTCCATTAGCAGGATTTCCCCATCATGCATTGGATAATTATCTTCCTAAAATTGTGAATGCCGGTCATAAGGTAGCCATTTGTGAACAGGTGGAAGATCCCAAATTATCAAAAGGTATTGTAAAACGTGAGGTGATTGAGGTTATATCTCCCGGAACATTGGTACCGGGTGAACAATCATTTCAAAAATCAAATAATTTTATCGTTTCTTTGTCATTTTCAAAAGACAATGCTGGCTATTCTGTTTTAGATCAATCTACAGGTGAGTTTTATCTTGGTGAATCACCGGTAAATAATTTGAGTGAAGACCTTCGTCAATTTGCTCCGAAGGAAATACTCATTGCGGATTCTCAACCTTATATCACAGCTGATTGGTACACACAACTAAAACCGTTCATTTCTCGTGTAGAGGACTGGATATTTGATTACGATCATGGATACCGACTTTTAACCGATCATTTTAACACTCCATCTTTGAAAGGGTTTGGATGTGAAAAATTTAGATTGGGTATAAGTGCTGCCGGTGCAATGATGTATCAAATGAAGCAAAACTTCAATTCTCCGTTAAACCATATTTCCAAATTAAAACCAATTTTCCGTGAATCCGTCATGGGTTTGGACAGTTTTACTATGAGGAACCTGGAAATATTCACTTCCCTCTCTACACAAGGAACACATGGCACGATGACAAGTATTCTGGATGAAACAGTTTCATCGGGAGGTGGAAGGTTATTGAAAAAATGGCTTCACAATCCGTTGACGGATATGAAGCGGTTAATTGACCGTGTCACCATCGTTGATTCATATACTCATGAAAAATCCATTCTCAAATCATTGCGAGAACTTCTAGGAAAAACAGCGGATGTGGAAAGAATACTGGGAAGAGTTAATAAGTTAAAAGCATCTCCCCGGGACTTATTAGGATTGAAAAATACTTATGAGATTATTACTAAAATATTAGAATTACTCAGAAGTTCTGACGCATTGAAAAACCTCAGCATGAGTGGTTGGTTTGGGAAAACTGAACCACTGGTTGAAAAGATAAAAACCAAGATCAAAGAGGATGCACCTGCATTATTAAAGCAAGGTGGAGTTATTGCTGATGGAATTCATTCTGAGTTAGATGAACTGCGACTACTGGTAAAAGGAGGATCCGACTGGATTACACAATTGCAGCATTCTGAAAGGGAGAGAACCGAAATTGCATCCTTAAAAATTGGATATAACAAGGTATTTGGGTATTATATTGAAGTGACGAAAACTCATCTTGAAAAAGTGCCGTCGGAATATATTCGGAAACAAACCCTGGTAAATGCAGAACGTTACATCATTCCCGAGTTAAAGGAATATGAAGAAAAAATCCTCAGCGCAGAAGAAAAAGTATCTGAAATCGAAAACCGATTATTCCATGAATTGTGTGATGAAATTTTATCAGAAGCCCTTTCCATTCAGAAAAATGCGGAAGGTTTGAACAAATTGGATGTCTTGACAACCTTTTCATTTTTGGCTATAAAGAATAAATATGTAAAACCCAAGTTTACGGACAAACCCGTCATAAATTTGAAACAATCCCGCCACCCGGTAGTGGAAAAATTATTGCCTGTCACTGAAAAGTTTATACCCAATAATCTGACAATTGACACAGAAAAAAATCAAATTCATTTAATCACCGGTCCAAATATGGCGGGAAAATCAACCTATTTACGGCAGGTTGGACTCATTGTTATTATGGCACAAATCGGATGTTTCGTTCCGGCAAAAGAAGCGGAAATAGGTATTGTTGACCATCTGTTCACACGGGTGGGAGCCAGTGATAATTTAGCGGGAGGGGAAAGCACATTTCTGGTGGAAATGATCGAAGCGGCAAATATCCTGAATAATGCCACGGGAAACAGTCTGATTCTTCTGGATGAGGTTGGCAGGGGGACAGCAACATTTGACGGTTTATCTCTTGCATGGGCAATCACAGAATATTTACACGAAAATCCACAGGTTGCTGCTCGAACATTATTTGCGACCCACTATCATGAGTTAACCGTTTTGGAAGATACTTTGGACAGGCTGACTAATTATCACGCCGAAGTAAAGGAATATAAGGATAAAATTATTTTCCTGAGAAAAATTATTCCCGGGGCGGGTGATAAAAGTTACGGAATTCACGTAGCAAAAATGGCGGGACTTCCGGAGTCAATCCTAAAACGAGCCAATGAAATCCTGATACAACATATCTCTCAATCTAAAGGAAATCAGTTTCAGGAAAATCCACCGGAGTCCGTTGCACAGGAAATATTATTTGATATTGAGGAAAAAAAATTAAAAGAAGAATTGAACAGATTAGATATTGATTCCATGACTCCATTGGAAGCTCTGCAAATGCTGTTTGATTTAAAATCCAGGTATAAGTCCTGATGAAAAACCAAATTATCAAAAATATCATTTTGTTTATCACTCTCTCCATTTTGATCTTTATTTCCAATTTAAATGCCGGTAATTCTGTTTTTAACACCGTCATCGATGCCCCGGCTCTGGCAGTTGGGAATGCACTTACCGGAGCCCGGTTTTCTCAGGACGCAGGATTAACCAACCCTGCACGAAGGAATCAATTCAAACCGGGGACTTTTTTATTCTCAAGTGAATCCCGATTCTCCGGTACTCTATCCAGACAATTATTTACCTATCAAAGCATCTCCTATCCTGTAAATATCATATTTATTCACGAAGGAGCAACCAAGATTCCGGACACCCGTTTTGCTCTAAATGATTGGAATGGGGATGGAATGTTAAATCCAAACGAAAGACTGAATACCAATCAGATTTCTTTTTTTAATCAGCATCGATTTGGATTATTGTTCCAAAATGGGGTTGAATGGAATGACTGGATGATTGGGATGGGATTTCAATCACACTTCACTTCAATTTTGGATGAAAATGGTTATGGATTTACTGTAAATGGAGGAATTTTTAGAGAATGGAATTCATCTATCTCTGTGGGGATGGAAGTGAAAAATATTACAATTCTACCTATGAAATGGTCTTCCGGAATAAAAGAATTTATGAAACCTGAAATTTTTATTGGTGGAAGCATGACACCTATTTTCCGGAATTCTTGGAGTGAAATCAATTTATTCTTTGATTGTGGACTTCAAATTGATGAACGAACACTTGACGATGATTTTCACGTTCATGGTCATGGTGGTATCGTTCGTTACGGATTTGAATTGAATGCAGATGAAATATTCGCATTGAGAATCGGAAGGTCCGGTAAAGGAAGACTGTCAACGGGATTCAGCATGACTTCGGGAAAAAACACATTAAATTACACTTTGAGCTCAAAACAAGGATGGGGTGAAAATTCAAATGGTCATGTTTTCACCTTTTTGATAGATGTTGAAACAATGAAAAAATGGTTTCAATAATGACAATTAAAACAATTGAATAGGTCAAATTACAGTAATAATTTTAGAGACTGTATTCGGAATGAAAAATGATTAAAAGCATGTCAGGATTTGGTCAGGGAACTGCCCAATTGGAAAATGGGATGTGTACCGTTACAATTCGTGCTTTGAATTCGAGGTATTTAGACATCAAATTATTCGGTATGGACGGCTACCTGGAGTTAGACCTTTCCATCCGTAATGAGATCAGAGAAAAGTTGAAAAGAGGGAGTATTCAGCTGAATGTCAATTTAGATCTTCGAATGAGTGGAAAAAACCCTGTTCAATTTAATCAGGAGAGATTTGAACAAATTGACAATATATTATCCACCATCCAAAAAAAATATGGCAAACACATGAATATGACCGATGTAATAACCACAAAAGATCTGTTTATGGACGGTGCCGAGATTAAGATGGATAATTCAGAAATTATAACTGCCATAAATTCAGCATTGAATCAGGTGGATTCAATGAGGATAAAAGAAGGGAAAAAAACTGCGGAACATTTGACATCTTTATTGGATGAAATAACCGGATTAATTGAAGGATTAAAAGAAAAAATAATTAAGTTGATTGATAAGAAAATCAATAAGTACAGGGAAAAGATCAAGGAATTGATTAATGGAATGCCCCTGGAAGAATCCCGACTGACCATGGAAATTGGAATACTGGCTGATAAAACAGATGTTTCGGAAGAATTATCCCGCGTTTTAAGCCATGTGGACCAATTCAAACAATTGATGAAATTGGATGAACCGGTTGGAAAACGGTTGAATTTTCTTACTCAGGAACTAAGCAGGGAAGTCAATACTTTAGGTGTAAAAGCCGCAGATGTTACCATAAGCCGGGATGTCATTGACCTGAAATCCAGAATAGAAAAAATTAGGGAACAAATTCAAAATATTTTATGAAGTTGATATTCACCATATCTGCTCCTTCCGGTACAGGGAAATCTACTTTATGTAAAGCGATTCTCAAGGAAATTCCTGATCTGTCTTTTTCAGTTTCATATACGACCAGACCTCAGAGAGAAAATGAAATTGATGGAGTGGATTATCATTTTATCAGTCATTCTGAATTTCAATTCATGATTGATAAAGGACAACTCGCTGAATACGAAGATGTACATGGTCATTTTTACGGTACGCTGAAAACTTCTTTGAAAGACTCAATGATAAAGGGAAATCCATTGTTGTTGGAATTGGATGTAAAAGGAGCCATGGCTATTAAAAAATTATATCCTGAACAAACGCTTTCTATCTTTGTGAAACCTCCGAATGAAGACGCCTTACGATTGAGATTGGAAAATAGGGGAACAGATGATAAAGCACTGATTAAAAAAAGATTAACCCGTATTCATATGGAACTGGAATATGGAAAAATGTTTGATGTCAGTTTAATTAACGATGATCTGGACACAGCAATAAAAGAATTAAAACATATTATTTTAACAGAACTAAAAGGAAAAATACATGAATATTAAATCGATCTCTTTTAAAGAGCTTGAATCCAAAACAAAGAATATTTACGAAGCAGTTGTGGTTATTTCTCACCGGGCACGTCAGGTTTTGCATGACAGACTGGTGGAAAAAATGTTGCATGAAAACACCGAAGAGGAATTGGGTGTATTAGATGAAATCCCTGAAAAGGAATCAATTATTCATTCAGATAAACCATCCAGCGTTGCTGTAGAGGAATTTTTAAGCGGTGATTTGGATTGGAGTAAGTCAGTGAAAGAGGAAGTCAGCTGACATTGACGAATTCCAAACTGGAAAAGGATACTGTCCGTTTTTTAGAACAGACTAAAGGTCTTTTCGGTTCTTCATTGTATGGATGTTTACCCAAAAACGGATCAGGAAGTACACATTCAGGTCATTCTTTCTCTCCCCGGTTGGATGAATTTGGAAATTCTATTTCCACATGTCAGGAATGTAATTTAGGACGACTCAGGAATAAATTTGTATTTGGTGTTGGTGATCCCCATGCGGATCTGATGTTTGTTGGGGAAGCACCTGGAAAGGAAGAAGACCTGAAAGGAGAACCATTTGTGGGGAGAGCAGGAAAATTGCTCGATAAAATATTATCCGCAATCAAAATGACCCGTCATAAAAATGTGTATATCTGCAATGTGTTAAAATGCAGACCTCCGCAAAACCGAGATCCACTACCGGACGAAGTGGAAAAATGCGAACCTTATCTTCTGCATCAGATCAATTTGATCAAACCAAAGCTCATTGTTGCATTGGGTAGAATTTCCGGAACAACATTGTTACGAATTAATGAACCTCTCAAATCCATGAGAGGAAGATTGCATGATTATCACGGAACACCTCTTCTGGTAACTTATCACCCTGCTGCTTTGTTACGTAATCCCAATTTAAAAAGATTTGCCTGGGAAGACTTTCAATTTATCCAGGATTTCATTCGAAATAAAAGCTAATGGCAAAAGAAAACCAGAATACTCTTTTAAAAGCACCACCTCAGTCCTTGGAAGCGGAGGCGGCTGTACTGGGTTCCATGCTTTCCAGCAGGGAAGCTGTGAGTAAGGCGCTTCAATGGTTAACACCTGACCATTTTTACAAGATAGCACATCAAAAGATTTTTTCTGCGATGGTTTCATTGTTCAATGATAATGAGCAAATTGATACAATTTCTGTATCGGACATCCTTAAAAAGAAAAAAATCCTTGAATCGGTGGGAGGAGCCTATTTTCTGACTGGTTTGGTTGAATCCATTCCGACAACTGCAAATGTTGAAAGCTATTCGAAAATCGTTTTGGAAAAATCTTTATTGAGGCAGTTAATTAAAGTTGCACAGGAATTATCCAATGAAGCTTATGATGACCAACGCAAAGCAGAGGAAATTTTAGATCGGGTTGAGCAGTCAATATTTTCCATTACTCAATCAGGATTAAGAGGCGGGTTCCAACCCATTGATAGAATATTGCATGAATCATTTGAGCATCTGGATTCCATAGCATCCAAAGAAGGTGGAGTCATTGGGGTTCCTTCGGGATTGACTGATTTGGATGATGTAACTGCAGGATTTCATCCCGGGGATTTAATTGTCCTTGCAGGCAGACCTTCCATGGGAAAAACTGCCCTAGCTCTAAATATTGCCCGAAACGCAAGTATTGATCATGATGTAGGAGTCGGTTTTTTCAGTCTTGAAATGGCGAACAGCCAATTAGCTATGAGACTACTTTGTACCGAAGCTAGAGTGGATAGTCATCTGGTTCGTACCGGGAATCTTCCCAAAAATCAGTGGGTAAATTTGAGCACAAACGTAGGAATATTAGCTGAAGCGCCTATTTATCTCGATGATACACCGGGAATTTCTGTGTTGGAATTACGGGCAAAAGCTCGAAGGATCAAAGCAGAGAAAGACATTGGGCTTGTTGTTGTGGATTATTTGCAATTAATGCAGGGTCCTGATTCGGAAAGTCGTCAGCAGGAAATTTCGAGTATATCCCGATCCTTAAAAGGATTGGCGAAGGAATTGAATCTTCCGGTCATCGCACTTTCCCAGCTTTCCAGGGCAGTGGAAAATCGCAGTAACCGCATACCGCTCCTGTCGGATCTGCGGGAAAGCGGTGCCATAGAACAGGATGCAGATGTAGTCATTTTCCTGTATCGACCATACCTTTATACTCAGGAAGAGGAGGATGATGGTAAAGTTCAAATCATTGTCGCTAAACAAAGAAACGGCCCTGTTCGGACGGTTATGGCAGCGTTCACCTCTCGATATACCAGTTTTAAAGATTTATCCTATCACAAGGAAGAAGTACCGGTACCTTTTTAATGGCGAATGCACTCAGTCGTCTAATCCCCCAAATCGTGGGAGATTATCCAAAATCTTTTACAACACTTTTCAATAAAATCCCCATCTCCGCTTCATTTTCTGAAGATGAGATCAAGCAAATTTTGTGGAGGGCTTATGAGTTTGGAAAGTCTTGCCATTCCGGTCAGAAACGGCTCTCTGGAAAACCTTATTTTTCTGAACATTGCGTAAGTGTCGCTAATATTCTGGCAGACTGGAAAATGGACCATAACACCATTATAGGCGGATTACTCCATGATACGGTGGAAGACTCAGATATTTCCATTGACCAGATTAAAAAGCAATTTGGTGAAGATGTAGCGCAAATGGTTGACGGTGTGACCAAATTAGGACATATAGAATTCTCAAGCAGGCAGGATAAACAGGCAGGCAATTTTATGAAATTACTGTTATCGGTTGCTCAGGATCTGCGTGTTGTGATGATTAAATTTGCAGACAGACTTCACAATATGAAAACGCTTCATTATATGAGCCGATTGAAGCAACACCGAATAGCCAGGGAAACTAGGGATGTTTATATCCCTCTTGCTCATCGTCTGGGGATGGCGTCTGTAAAATGGGAGTTGGAAGATATGGTCATGGAAACGCTTCATCCTAAGAAACATAAGGAAATTAAATCCAAACTGAAAGCGACAAAAAAGCAGAGAGCAAAAGTAATAAATCAAGTCATCAATCCCATTCAGAAGGAATTAAAGGAATTTGATTTAAATGCAGAGATATTCGGAAGACCAAAATCCGTTTTTTCAATTTTTGGAAAAATGATTAATAGAGATAAAACTTTTGAAGAAATTTATGACTTGTATGCAATTCGGGTTTTAGTGGATGAACTTGAACAATGCTATCTCATCCTTGGGTTGATTCATCAGTTGTATTCCCCTGTGCAGGAAAGATTTAAAGATTTTATCGCAACTCCAAAATCGAATGGATATCAATCCATACATACTACAGTGATTGGACCTCATGGAAATATGGTTGAAATTCAAATCCGCACCCGCAAGATGGATAAAACAGCCGAGATTGGTGTTGCTGCCCATTGGCGATATAAAGAAGGAAAAAATACTTCCACTGATTTAGACAAAAATGTTAAATGGCTGAGAGAATTAACGGATATACTGCAAAGTGAAACTGCAGACCCCAATGAATTTATGCACCTGTTAAAAATTGACTTATTTGATGACGAAATATTTGTGTTCACACCCAAAGGTGATTTAGTTCAATTACCGAAGAATGCAACAATCATTGATTTTGCTTTTCAAATTCATACACAAGTTGGACTCCACTGTTTAGGATCAAAAATAAATCATAAGGTGGTTCCTCTCAACACAGTGCTGAAAAATGGAGATAGAGTAGAGATTTTGACTTCTTCAACCCAAAAACCAAGTTATGGGTGGTTAAAATTTGTGGTGACATCCAAAGCTCGTACGCATATTAACCGTTATCTAAAATCTATTCGAAGGGAGGAATGTATTCATATCGGAACTGAGATTTTAGAAAAATCCCTGAGGAGAAATAAATTAAGCTCCTTGTTAAAAAAAGTGCAGAAATCCCACTCAGATTTTGGATATAAATCTAAGGATGATTTAATGGAAGCCATAGGAAATGGTAAAATAACCGTCAAGCAAATCATTCGAAAAATGAGACCCAAAAATGAAATAGAAGTTTCTGACGAGGAATTTGAATCAAACCGGAAATTTATTGAAGATGCCCGATCAAAAACCGGGGGTATCAAATTGCAGGGAATCACGGATTTAATGGTTCATTTTGGAAAATGCTGCAATCCCATACCCGGAGATGAAATGGTAGGATTTATCACACGGGGAAGAGGAATTACCGTTCATCAATCTTCATGTAAGAGTCTTCCCTTATTGCAGGAAGAATCGGATAGACTCGTACCGGTTGAATGGAATGTGGGTCGCAAAGATTTTTTTAATGTCCGTTTAAAAGTAACCGGAGTGGATCGAAAAGGAACATTAAAAGAATTAACTGAGTGCATTTCAGGTCAGAATATCAATATTACCAGTCTTGATCTGAAAGTGGTACATGGATTGGCGAAAATGATGTTGATTATCCAGGTTCGAAACCTCCGGCAGTTGGATAGAATTATAAAAAAAGCATCCCGCCTGAAGGGGATAGATTCTATTGAGAGAGTAGGCAGATAATTCATCATTTTTAATGAACGGTAGAATTCTTAGCATAGATTACGGTTCAAGCCGGGTCGGATTTGCAGTGTCGGATCCGTTACATATAATTGCTACACCTCTGAAAACAATAAAAAATAAGTCTAACCAAAACCTACTGGAAAACATTAATCAAATCGTCAAGGAATTAGATATTGAGACTATTGTTTTGGGACTACCTTTAGGGATGAATGGAAAAGAGACAAAGCAAACCAAGTCAGTGAGGGAATTTTCGGATTCATTAATAAAAAATAATTACAGGGTAATCCTTGAAGATGAAAGATTAACAACAGTTATCGCAAAAAAAGAAATTATAAAACAAAATATAAATACCGGAAAAAATAAAACTCTTATCGATCAGACTGCAGCTGCTCTTATTTTGCAAAACTATCTTGACCGGAAAAAATCTATTTACGTTCCATAATTCGATTGGGTATTTTGAATACCATCAGTCAACATAAATCACTCCCTGCACTTTTAAGCGGAGTGCTCATCGGACTATCTTACCCGCCCCTGCCACTTGGTTTTCTGGCTTGGTTTGGATTCATCCCCTTATTCCTTGCTTTGAAAGAATGCGATCTGAAAGAAGCCTTTAAATATGGTTATTTAGGAGGAATTACTGCTCATTTCATTACCCTATACTGGATTGGGTTTAACAGCGGAGCCGGATTTTTCCCTGTTTTTCTTTCCCTTATTAGTGCGGTTTTTTATTTATCACTTTTCTGGGGATTGTTTACATTAATTCTTTGCATATTTTTACAGAAAAAAAAGGTATTTCTCTGGTTTTCTCCTCTGATTTGGATCGCAATGGAATGGATCAGAAGTTTCGGGACTTTAGGATTCCCATGGATAGATTTGGCTCTCACTCAATCCAGATTTATACCACTGATCCAATTATTGGATGTTACGGGTTCTTCTGGAATTTCACTTTGGATTTTAATATTAAATGTTCTATTGTATTTCTCATACGAGTCTGAGAGCGGAAAATTGAAATATGCTCTTGCTGCTGTTGGAATAGTCTCTGTTCTCTGGATGGTTGGTTTACAGAAAATTAACAATTTAGATAATAATTCGGTTGATAATTCCGTAAATGTGGCAGTAACACAACCATCTGTAGATCCGAATGAAAAATGGGAAAGAGATAATCGAAAACAAATGTTCGAACTCATGCACCAACTTCTGGATAAAGCGATGGATTTAGGACCTGATTTGATCGTCTGGCCGGAAACCGCTTTACCCAGTTATTTACGATTGTCCGGAAAAGACCGTTCTCCAATTCAGGAAAAAGTGAATATGAATAAAATACCTTTATTTTCCGGAACGATAGACAGGGAAAAGTCTGAGGACGGAAAACCTCTTTATTTCAATGGATCCATTTTTTTTCAACCGCATGAACCTCCTGAAATGTATCATAAAGTGAAATTAGTACCCTTCGCTGAATATGTTCCATTATCTGGTTATTTTCCTAAACTAAATGATCTGAATTTTGGTCAGGGGAACTTTACTGCAGGAAAAGAATTTACTTTATTTCAATTTGACAATTTTTCATTTTCAAATCTGATCTGTTATGAATCCAGTTTACCGGAAGTCGTTAGAAAATTTGTATTGAAGGGAGCAGAATTTATAACTGTTCAGGCAAATGACGGATGGCTTGGGAAAACATCGGGACCCTATCAACATTTTGAAATTGCAAAATTGAGAGCCGTTGAAAATCGGCGTTCTATCGTAAGAAGTGCAAATACAGGAATCTCCGGGATCATTTTACCATCAGGAAAAATATTAGAAAAAAAAATGTTAGGCGAACGAGCGGTATTTAAAGGGGATATTTCATTATCCAATAAAATAACGATTTATACAAAATTCGGAAATATTTTAGGTAAATGCAGTGTAATATTTATTATTTTATGTACAGGAATAATTTCATGGTCAAAAAAAATATAACCTATTTATTCATATTTAGTTTAATTGTTCCATTCACCGGAATACCCGGACAAACGGATGGAGAGCAGAGTACTTCTCATTATGTCTGGAGATCATTGATGATTCCCGGTTGGGGTGAATATTCCTTAAACGAACCAAAAAGAGGAAAAATTTTTGTTGTCACCGAAACACTTCTTTGGATTGGGATGGGAGGAAGTTTTTTAGGAGCTGAATTAGAAGAAAATACTTATGAGGCAATTGCAAGGGAACACGGCGAAATAAGTCCCGGAGAAAAACCACGTCAATTTTGGGTTGATATTGGCAATTATGACAGTCGTGAGGATTTTATAACAGAACATCTACGTTGGAGAGATTTTGATGCCGTTTCTGCTTATGAAGACCCGCAGTGGGACTGGAATTGGGATTCAGACTCCCAACAAGAAATATTTGAATCAAAAAGAGTTCGCAGTGACAAGTTATTACTCATGGGAAAATTTTTCATTGGGGGTATTGTATTGAATCACATTATTTCCGGAATTGATGCGTTGTATCTAAGCCGGAAACATTCTGGCAGTGAAATCCATTTATCCTTCAGACCGGTTCAAATCTCAATGGATGAAATTTATTTTAATCTTTCCATTTCGTTTTGATTTATAAACTAATTTTATATGCCTCGATTTAAAATAGCTATTCAATATGATGGAACCCGGTATTGCGGGTGGCAAACCCAACAAAATGGTCCAGCTATCCAACCGGTTCTGGAAGAACTGCTAGGAAGTTTCAACGGTGAAAAACCAGTCAAAATTACCGCCGCCGGACGTACGGATTCCGGTGTCCATGCATTGGGACAAGTTGCTCATTTTGATTTAAAAACGGATTTAGACACATGTACAATGATGAGAGCCATGAATGCAAAAAGTCCGGAAGATATTACAGTTATTGAATGTGAAGTTGTACCATCGGATTTCCATGCTCGGTTTTCTGCTGTTCGCAGGACATATAAATATCAATGTTATACCGGGACGAATCCGCTTTTTAAAAATCAGTGCTGGTTTTTACCGGAACCAGATATTGACAAATTGAATTCTTTATCCAAGATCCTGCGGGGAACACATGACTTTTTATCCTTTTCAAAGTGGAATGAAGAATTAAAAAACTCGAAATGCAGTATTTTTCAATCTGCATGGACAAAAGAAAATAAAATGGTAATTTTTACTATCACAGGGAACCGTTTTTTACACCACATGGTTAGATATTTAACAGGAACAATGGTGGCAGTAGCTCAAAAGAATTATTCTGAAGAAGATTTTATTCAGTTGTTATCAAACCCTCAAAAAAATGTTGCATTGCATAAAGCACCTCCCCAGGGTCTTATTTTGGAAAAAATAGAATATGATAAATAAAATTCTGGTTCCATTATTCCTTTTGGGGAATATCATAAATGGTCAGGAGGATTTGTATCATTCCCGTCAAAATGCTATTACCCGGGCAATCGAAAAAATTTCACCAGCTGTTGCAAGTGTAAATGTGATTCAGTTAAAAGAAATTTCCCGGAGATCTCCATTTTCCGATCCTTTCTTTGAGTTCTTTTTTCCTTACGAACTTCATCGGCAAAAGGTAAAAAGTTCCGGTTCAGGAGTGGTGATAAGTCCTGATGGATATGTGCTCTCAAATTATCATGTTATTGAAAATGCACATAAAATTATCATTACACTTCCAGGAGGCGAAGAGTACGAATCGGAAATCATAGGAAAGGACAGATTCACTGATTTAGCTTTATTAAAAATGGCTGGATCTAATTTTCCCTACGCTACATTGGGAAATTCGGACGATTTGATCATCGGGGAGTGGGTAATTGCATTAGGCAACCCATACGGACTATTTGATGTCAGCGATCAACCTACGGCAACTGCAGGGATCATCAGCGCTCTGAATATGGATTTTGGTCAGCAGGAATCGGGACAAATATTTCAGGACATGATTCAGACGGATGCGGCGATAAATCCCGGGAATAGTGGCGGACCTCTTGTCAATGGATTAGGTGAGATCGTGGGAATCAATACATTTATTTATACCGGTTCAAATTATTCTCAGGGATCTATCGGCATCAGTTTTGCTATTCCAATTAACCGGGCAAAAACTATTGCGGAAGAATTAAAAAATAAGGGAAGGATTGACCGAAATTATTCCACAGGACTGCAGGTTCAATCCCTAAATAAACGGGTTGCCCGTTATCTGAATCTTCCTTTTGTCGAGGGAGTCATTGTAGTCGAAGTTGAAGAAGGAAGCTCCGGAGATAAAGCAGGAATTAAAATTGCGGATATTATTCTGGCGGTGAATGGTGTCCACATTACCAGTGCACAAGATATAAAAAGTGTCATATTGGACCAGGATATTCGGTCAGGTGATCGGATAAAGATTAAAATTTATAGAGATGGGAAAACAAAAATGGTCAACTTAAAATTGGAAAAAATAAACAATTCATATTTTTATTAATGATCGCTAAAGAAGGATATCCATTTATACTCTGCCTACTGGTTGCAGCAATCGTACTGAGAATCATCGGAAACATTTCAGATTCTACTGTCATAATGGACAGTGCTGCGATTCCCGGTTTATTATTACTATTTTGTTTAAATTTTTTCAGGGACCCTAAAAGAAAAATCCCTCAGGAAAAAGGGATCATTGTTTCTCCTGCAGATGGCAAAATAGTTCAGATTAAACCTGTTGAGGATCCTGAAATTGGAAAATCGAATTTAATTTCAATTTTTCTGAATGTATTTAATGTACATATGAATCGTACGCCGATTGGAGGATCTGTAAATAAAGTTCAATACAAAAAGGGTAAATTCCTGGCGGCATTTAATCACTCAGCATCTGATGAGAATGAACAGTCAGATATTTCCATCCATTCAACGGAAGGAATAATAAAAGTAAAACAAATCGCCGGACTTTTAGCCCGCCGTATCCGTTGTTATGTGAAAAAGGGAAATCAAATAAATACCGGAGATAAATTGGGGTTTATCATGTTTGGATCAAGGGTGGATATTATTCTTCCGGAACACATAGATTTAAGGGTAAAATTAGGACAGAAAGTAAAGGGTGGCGAATCCATCATAGCCAAAAGTAATGAAACGCAGACTTAAACCTCATCGCCTGAAAAGAAAACGGTTTAACAAAAGGGTTATCCCAAATTTGTTAACGGTGATAAATATGTTTTTCGGTTTTTTCTCCATAGGATTACTTATAAACGGAAAACCGGTTCATGCTGGATGGATAATCCTAATTGCCGGTGCTTTCGATGCGGTGGACGGGAAAATAGCAAGACTGTTAAATATTCCTTCAAGGTTCGGCACCGAGTTTGATTCCTTTGCTGATACGATTTCATTTTGCGCATCACCTGCTCTATTAATTTATACAGTTTATGTTAATGGAATGGAACCAATTTTAGGTGGACTCATCAGTTTTATACCTCTTGTTTTTGGCACTTTCCGATTGGCTCGTTTTAATTTGGATTATTCTGAGGATAAGGATTATTTTTCCGGACTTCCAACACCTGTGAATGCCTTAACCCTTTACGGATTTTTTCTGTTTCATTTTCAGTTGAATGGACAGCCAGGAGATCCAAGGAGTTTACTGGTTTTAATGGTTATTCTTGGATTTCTCATGATCAGTCCATTGAGATTTAATAAACTTCCAATTTTGTCCTTTAAAAAAGGTAAGACTAACTCTATTCGTCTTGTTGGATTAGGAATTTTTATCATTTCCCTCATCATTTGGAAGGGGTTGGTGTTATTTCCAATACTATTGTGTTACATTGCCTACAACATCATAAATTGGTTGATAAACAATCGTCTTCATTCTTCGGAAATAAATGAATTTGAAAACCGGGTGGATACGGTTGAATAAACGAACACTTGGATTCATTTTTATTGTTCTTTTCAGTGGTGCCGCTATCGGCTCTGTGATGGGCACACTTATCGGATGGATAATGCCGGATGGAGTTGTAAAACAATTCTTTCTCACGGGAATTGATTTAGATTTAGCAGGATTAGCCGGTTTTGAATCCGGAGTAATTGTCCTGAATTTGATTGTATTAACCCTTAAGTTCGGGTTAACAGTTTCACTGAATTTTATTGGTTTAGTCGGTCTGGCAACCGCTTATTATTTTTTACGGTATTTCCGATAATGAAATTCAGAAATATTATCATTAATGAAGCAATAATTTACTTTAAAGGAGCAGGTATGTCTCATGAACACAGTACAAGCAATGTTTAATCTCGGACCTTGGGAAATCATCCTCATTTTATTGGTGGTTTTATTGCTCTTCGGTGCAAAAAGGCTTCCGGAACTTGCCAAAGGATTAGGGCAGGGAATCAAAGAATTTAAAGGTGCTATGAGTGATGCCAAGCAGGAAATTGAAGATGCCACCACAGACGGGGAATCCAATTCAGAAAGTGAAAAGGATAAAAGTCCATTAGCTGATTAACTTATTTTATTTATCTTAATGGATCAGGCATTCATTAAAATAACTTTACCTTTTTAACATATAAATCCCTATTATGAATTTTGCAAATCCATGGTATTTATGCGCCTTAGCACTCATTCCTTTAATGGAATTCTGGTATCGAAAATATGGTCAACAGAAAGAAAGTGTCGTCCAAATTTCTTCAAAAGAATTATTAATTGACTCTTTCATCACCAGCGGAAAATATAGACATTTGATTTTAAGAGTTTTGGGTTCACTTTTTTTATCCTTGATCATTCTTGGTCTTGCCAGACCTCAAAAAGTGGATACATTAGAGAAATCCAAGGTGGACGTAGTCGATATTGTAATGGTTTTGGATATTTCCAGCAGTATGCTGGCAGAGGATTTTAAACCGAACAGGTTGGAAGCGGTCAAGAAAACAGCGGCGCAATTTATCAAAAGTCGGTCAGGTGATAGAATAGCATTGTTGGTTTTCGCAGGAGAAACATTCATTCAATGTCCCCTCACGGTTGATACAGAGGTCTTAGGAAAATTATTAGGTGAAGTAACTGTTGCAGAAAGACAATATGATGGAACCGCTATTGGAATGGCAATTGTGAATGCGGTGAACAGGCTTCGAGGAAGTTCAGCAAAAAGCAAGGTAATGGTTTTGCTATCAGATGGAAGTAATAACGCCGGCGAACTTGACCCGTTGACAGCGGCGGATATTGCCACAGAATTTGACATAAAAATATATACGATCGGAGCTGGAACAAATCAATCCAATACGTTTATACCAAATCGTGGATATGTTAAAAATGAAATTGATGAAGAAACCCTTAAAGAAATTGCTATGAGAACACATGGACAATATTTCCGTGCTACAGATGAAGAATCTCTGGGAGATATTTATTCAGAAATTGATCAGTTAGAAAGGACAGAAATCGAAGTGAAGGAATACACAAAATACCGGGAATTATATGGTTTTTTCATGATACCGGCATTGTTCCTGGGATTATTTCATGAAATTTTGGATAGATTTATGTTTAAAAGGTCATTTTAATGGATATTCGATATCCACTTGTTTTTTTATTATTAGTCGTACCGGGAATTATCCTGGTTTTTGGTAATAAAAGGAGTTCTATTTCAAAATTACTCCACCTTAGGTCTAACCAATTAAAAGACCAGTTATTCCAACATGTGGACTATAAAAAAACGAATTGGAAAAACCGTATTCGTTTTACAGGACTGCTGTTTTTGATGATATCTGCTTCCGGTATCCAGATAGGAACACAAGTGAAACCGGTGGAACGAAAAGGGATTGATTTAATTTTTGCCGTGGATGTTTCGGTCAGCATGAATGCAGAAGATGTAAAACCGAGCCGGCTTGAAAAAGCAAAATTTGAGATTACCCAAATCATCAGTCAACTTAAGGGAGACAGGGTGGGGGTCATCGTTTTTGCAGGAGCAAGCCACCTGTATTTACCTCTCACTTCCGATTACGAGGCTGCCAATTTATTTTTGGATGAAATAGATACGGAAATGATTCCCACACAGGGAACAGCTATCAGTTCTGCCCTGAACACAGGGCTTTCTGCATTCTCGGATGAAAGTGAAAAATTCAAAGTTTTGGTTTTAATCACGGATGGTGAGGATCATGAAGGGGAAGCTATCGGAATTGCTGAAAAAGCAGCCCGAACTGGGATCGTCATCCACACCGTTGGTGTAGGATCTGTTTCAGGGTCACTTATTCCCATATTAGATAAAAAAACAGGAAATACATCATACAAGAGAGACCGCCAGGGAAAATTAATTACCTCCACATTAAACGAAGGTATTCTTCAGGATATTGCCAGAGCAGGCGAGGGAGTTTATGTACGATTTGATAATCGTGCAGCTCATTACAAGACGATAACCCAGGCAATAAACCAAATGGAGAAAAAAACCATCAGCACACATGAGTTTTCAGAATATGAAGATCAATTTCAGGTATTCGGAATTATTTCTCTTTCCCTTTTCATCAGCGCAATTTTAATTCCTACAAAAAAGAAAACTTCAGATAATTTTGCAGACAAGACATGAGATACAATAAATTGATTTTCATCCCTATTGTTATACTTCTCTGTAATTTAGTGTCTGCAAATGAGGATGAGGGTGTTACCTATTATAAAGATGGAGATTACGAAAATGCCCTGGAATATTATGAATCCATTTTGAGAAAACAAATTGAAAATAAAGAAGCTCAATTCGGTTTGGGAGCAGTTTCTTTACAAACACAGGATATTCAAACAGCAGAAGAAGCGTTTAAACAGGCATTGTCAGCGGAAGATGTTTCACTGCAGGCAAAAGCTCATTATAATTTGGGGAATTTGTATTATCAGACACAGAAGTTGGAAGAGAGTCTTGCTCATTTCAAAAAATCAATTGAATTAAATCCGGAGGACATGGAAGCAAAATGGAATTATGAATTGGTTCAAAAAATGATGGAGCAGCAATCCCAGAAAAACGATGAATCGGGAGAGGATTCTCAGGAAAAAGACGAGAAAAACCAAAAGGAAAATCAATCACAAGATCAGCAGAAAAAAGAAAATAAAGAAAACTCGTCAGAAAAACAAAAAAATGAAGAATCCCGGGATAAACAATCCGAACAAGCAGAAAAAAATGAAA
Organism: uncultured bacterium; assembly: GCA_964518835.1. GTDB lineage: Bacteria > Fidelibacterota > Marinisomatia > Marinisomatales > AB-629-J13 > AB-629-J13. The sequence goes on along the minus strand of CAZFKU010000004.1, from coordinate 3,309 downwards.
CAAACCCGGAACAAAAACAAGATGAAAACACTAATAATTCACAAAAAGAAAATGACGATAAACAACCCCAGAAGCAAAACCAGTCTGAACCCAATCAGGCTGAAAAAAATGATGAGAAAGCAGACTCATTAAAAAACATGATGAATGCTCAGGCAATTTTAAATGCATTGAAGGATAAGGAAAAAATCAATAAAAGACGCCAAATGAATCGTGTGAAATCCAGAAAAATGGAAAAGGATTGGTAACCAGCTATGAATTTAGCGTGCCATTTATTAAAATTTATGATAAAAAACCTGCCTTTTTTATGTGCAATTCATTTGGCATTTGGATTGACGGTAAATGCAACGGTTGACCGCAATAAATTGACCATTGATGATGTATTTGAATTAACGATTGAAGCCATTGATGGTAGTGAATCACCCCAAGTAGATATGACGCCAGTTAAGAAAAATTTTATTGTGGTGAACGGACCCAGTCAGCAAACCAATATTTCATGGGTGAATGGTAAAATGACATCCACCCGTGGATTATCCTGGACATTATCACCAAAAAAGACAGGAGTTCTAAATATACCTTCACTGACAGTATCAATAGGGAAATCTAAACTCAAAACGAGACCGATAATTTTAAATGTTTCAAAAAATTCTGTCAGTTCAAATACCGGGAATTCTCAATCTTATTTTATTCAGATGGAATTGGATAAGGAATCAGCTTATTTGGGGGAACAGATCACCGTTACCTATCAATTATTCACTAAAATGGATATATCCATAGAAAGTGTCGATTTACCTGAATTCGTAGGATTTTGGACGGAAAGCCTTTATTCACCCAGGCAGATTAATATGCGTGAAGTAACCTACAATGGAGTTCGATATAAAAAGGCTAAATTGTACACCGTAGCATTATTTCCGACAAAAACAGGAAATATACCCCTTCCTCCTTACACAATCAACTCTAAGATCCATGTGGAGCAAAAGAAATCAAAAAGACGAGATCCATTTTTTGACGTTTTTGATTCGTTCTCTTCCCGGCAGATGGTTCGGAAAGTATTGAAATCTGAAACAAAAACGGTAAACGTACTTCCTTATCCAGAGGGAGAACCTTCCGATTTTACAGGTGCGGTAGGAAATTATACAGTGAAGACTTCCGTAGATGTCCAAAAAGTAAAAGCAAATGAAGCAGTCACTTTTTTTATAGAAGTGAAGGGAACGGGAAATCTATCTTTATTCAGTTTACCAGATTTGTCCTTTCCAAAATCAATTGAAGTTTTTCCACCGGTGAGTGAACTCAATAAAGATTCATTTCGGGATGAGATCACCGGAACCTTACGTTGGGAATATGTAGTCATTCCCCGTCAAACCGGTAGGTTTAACCTTCCACGGGTAGAACTCCCCTTTTTTGATCCGAAAACATCCACATGGAAAAGAGCGAAAGCTCACTCCATTCAAATATCGGTTTCCCCGGGATCTGTCCCTGCCGGTTCCCCGGAAGGATTAACAAAACAGGAAGTAGCTCTTTTGGGGAAAGACATTCGATACCACAGGACTGCAGTACCCAAATGGAATCAAAATAAACGTTTACCCGTTGTAGCATTTTTATTTTATTCTTTGGCTGTTTGCGGTTTTATCTTTCCGGGTATGGTAAACACATACCAGCAAAAACACTATGATGGAATGGATGTACGCCAATCCAAAAAAGCACTTAAAAAGGCGTTAGGATCCCTTCAAACATTGGAAGAGAATGAATTTGAAATGAGTGCTTCCGTTCTTTACACTTATTTAAAAGAAAAATTCTATTTACAGACTGATAAAATGGACCCGACCTCTGTTCAGATAATTCTCGGAAATTTAATCCCTGAACAGGAAATGAATGAATTGATTCAGCTATTGCATCGATGCGATGAAGGACAATATTCTCCACAAACTGAAGAAAATAATAAAAATCTTGTCCCTGCTGTGATTTCCCTCTTAAAGAAAATTGATAACTATGGCGAATAGACTTTTCATTTTTTTATTTTTGTCCATTGGATTGAGTCAGAATGTTGATTCATTATTTATGCAGGGTACGTCATTTTTGGAAACAGGGCGTTTTGAAAAAGCATCCGCTTTGTTTGAAACGATACTGAATCAGGGATATTTCAACGGTGATTTGTATTATAATCTTGGAAATTCATACTACAGATCGGGCAATTACGGTCATTCGATATGGGCTTACGAAAAAGCGGTGGAACTAAACCCTTTAGATGGAGATGCAAAATTCAATCTTGCATTGGTAAATACCCATGTAAAGGACCGAATTCACGTCCCCGAAACATTCTTCCTCCTTAAATGGTATCGGTTCATAAAATCATCCTTGACCTTTTCCCAATTATTATCCATATCAGCTTTATTTGTTCTTTTATCTTCAATTTATTATCTGGTGATTAAATTTATCAGGATAGATTTCAGCTGGGTACCCTTCCAAATATTTTTATTTTCAGCGATGATTCTACATGGAATTCTCCTGGATAAATATTGGGATATTTCAGAAAAAAATCAAGCCATTATCACCGATTATGAAGTTGAAGCATTTTCCGGTCCATTTGTCCGGAGTGATGCTGTCCTATTTAAAATTCACGAAGGTATAAAAGTATCCGTTGACCATGATCAGGGAGACTGGGTGGAGATTTCATTAATGGACGGAAAAAAAGGGTGGATCAAAACTAATCAGTTGAGATTCTTATGAACTCATCCGATGACATAATTTTTAAATGGAGTCTGTTGATATTGATTGTTTCTACAATTTTCTGCCAGACTAAGGAAGAATTTGACCCATCCCGGCTGAATGATATTCCTCCTAAATGGCCTCAGGTTATTCATTCATTCGTGAAAAACAAAACTGCTATTACTGACACTGCCGCCCTTGACACATCTCTTCAGGAATTGGACGGATTCAGGGTTCAGGTTTTTGCTACCCGTTTTTCTAAGTCTGCTGACAGTATAAAAACCGTCCTTGAAGAAAAATTAGATGAGGAATTATACATCGCATTTGATGCACCGGTTTACAAGGTAAGAGTAGGGAATTTCACCACCCGAAATGAAGCTGAAAATATGAAAATAAGGTTAAGCAACCTGGGATATGATACTGCCTGGATCGTTCGATCAAAAGTATTTGCCAGAAAATTTCGGTTGATTAAGAAGAGAAAACACTAATAACTTTTAAACTTAAATTTCTAACTACCTGAATTATTGAGGGATTCAGTTAAATATTAAATTTGGGGCCGTAGCTCAGTTGGGAGAGCGCCTGAATGGCATTCAGGAGGTCGTCGGT
>CAZFKU010000003.1:54216-59105 GCA_964518835.1 uncultured bacterium | reverse complement strand
TTTTCGTTTTTGCATTAATTGCATTTGTAATCGTAAGAGTTTTTGAATTAAAAAAAACTGACAAATAGGTCTGTAAGCTACGATAAAAATAAATCTGCACTTTTTTCACAAACAGTCTCGGAGTTGCACTTAAGAGTTGAATTCAAGAATGACAAATAAATTAATCTGTCTTTTAATTGTAGTCGTGACACTTGGAGTTACGCTAACCATAACTCTTTTCAGCCGCTGGAACGGGATTTGGTGTTTTATCAGTACCGTTTCTTTTGTTATGGTATTGGGAATTGGAGGCGTTTGACCTTTATGAAAAAGGATTCGATGAAAAATGGGATGTTTCCAATTCTGAAACATAGGCTCATCTTCGCAGGTTACTTTACTACACTTTTGGGTCTAATTATCATGTTTGGAGCGTACAGTGAATCCAACGGTTTGGATGGGTTAACATCAGGTTTTTCCGCTTCACTTGTACCCATTTTGTATGGATATATGTCCGCATACATATTGGAGCCCTTCCGTTTAAAATAACAGAAGACAGGTGAGTATTTTTTAATCACTCAGCCGAATTACATTCATTCTGAATAAAAATACTGATAAAACCGGTGCTTCAGTAAAATTACCGCCGCCGTTGGTTTTTATCCTGTGGATGAGTCTAGGTTACGCTGTTCATTACATTTTCCCTTGGGATATAGGAAATTTTACAGGAATTCACCTGGTGGGAATTGGTATTGTCATAATGGGATTAATTATTGTCATTTTTACATTTCGATCCTTCAAAAAAGCTGAAACTCATATTGAACCGTGGAAACCTACAACAAAAATTATTTCAACCGGGATATTTGCTCGTTCTCGAAATCCGATTTATGGCTCATTCTGTGTTATCTCAATCGGTATAGGACTCATTTTAAACAGTTATTGGATTCTCCTCAGTTTTATTCCTTCCGCAATAATGGTTTATGTTATTGCGATCAAGAAGGAAGAAGCATATTTGGAAAAGAAATTTGGCGAGGAATATATGCAATATAAAAAGAAAGTCAGACGTTGGGTATGATGTAAATTTCGATTTTACTCTTACCAAAATTTCCAATTTGTCAGAAATAATATTCTGAATTATTGACTAAATTGTCGATATGAATACCTGCCATAAAATTGTCATTGGTGATTCTCGGAGTATGGATTTAATCCAAGAGCGTTCTGTTCAACTTGTCATCACTTCCCCTCCTTATTGGCAATTAAAAGATTACGGTAACGAGTCCCAAATTGGTTTTCATGACACTTACGAAAAGTACATCAATAATTTGAATTTGGTATGGAATGAATGTCACCGTGTTTTGGAAAATGGCTGTCGTCTATGTATCAATATTGGTGACCAGTTTGCCCGATCGGTATATTACGGCCGCTATAAAATTATCCCCCTCCGAACTGAAATCATCAAATTTTGCGAAACAGTCGGTTTTGATTATATGGGTGCAGTCATCTGGCAGAAGGTCACCACATCCAATACAACCGGCGGTGCCACCATCATGGGATCCTATCCTTACCCAAGAAACGGAATTTTGAAATTGGATTATGAGTTTATTTTACTCTTTAAAAAACAGGGGACACCAAGAAAAGTCGAAAAAGTATTAAAAGAACAATCCAAAATGACAAAAGAAGAATGGAATACTTACTTTTCCGGACATTGGAATTTCCCCGGAGAAAAACAGGACAAACATCTTGCAATGTTTCCTCCAGAACTCCCAAACCGATTGATCAAAATGTTTTCCTTTGTTGGTGAAACGGTTCTCGATCCGTTTTTAGGAAGCGGAACAACATCTCTCAGTGCAAAAAATCTGAAAAGAAATTCAATCGGGTATGAAATAAATAATGAGTTCCTCCCAATTATAAAGAAAAAGTTGGAATTAAAATCTGATCAAAATTCTCAAATTGAAATTTGTGAGCAAAACCAAACAGGCACCGACTATACGGAAAAAATTGAACAACTACCATATCAATTTAAAGATCCGGTCAAGATGGATAAAATAATAGACCCCCGAAAAAAGCAATTTGGTTCAAAGATAAATTCTACAGAAAATGGGCAATTAGAATACTTTTCAGTGAAAGAAATTGTTTCTCCCAATACACTGGTGTTAAATACCGGTTTGGAATTAAAACTGAGTGGAATAATACCAATTCAAGATAAAAGTACTAAAGCAAAACAGTTTTTAAGAGAAAAAACATCCGGACAAAAAGTGTTTTTCAAACCTGACGAAGAGGATCCCGGCTCCTATTTTCTGTATTTAAAAAATAAGACGTTTTTAAACGGACATCTACTACGCAGTGGTTTTGTGGATTTAGAGGAATCCAACTCTTCAAAAACAAAGTTTAGAAATTTTCATCACAATAAAGCATACACAGGCGGTGAATTAAACCGATTAAATGGAAAATATGGTATTTCAGCACCGGAAAATTCGGTTCCAGTGATGAAACTGATACGCACACATAATCCCAAGTCAAGAAGTGAATTGCACGAATTAATTAGAAACCACCATATATCTGAATGTAAATGCGGAATCAAAAGTCAGGGAACTGTGGAGGACTTCGGTGAAAATCTTTTCCAATCTCAATTATCCGAATGGAAAGAATATAAATATTCATTAAAAAATTGTATTCAATGGGAATATGATCTTTTTGTTTGTCAATCCCTCAAAGGAAACATAATTGAAAAAAAAGCTGTTTCGCTTCTGAATAATAAATTGAGGGAGTTGACATTTACAGAAGCAGATGGATTTCTGGACGAAGAATTACGGATTGATATTTTAATTAAAAATAAATCAAATATTTTGGGTGGAATTCAGGTAAAACCGGATTCGTATCATAATGTGAGGGAAGGAATCAGAATGCGGAATTCCTCATCAAATGAAAAATTTGGTAAACCGGTCTATTATCTTTTTTATGATAAAAATGAAAATTTTGTGAATGTGTCAAAGTTAGTAAAACAGATTAGGACGAAATGAAACATGCAAAGCATAGCAAAATCAGTATTAGATTACCTAAATGAACTGCCTGAAAATCGAAAGGATGCCATTTCAATTGTTCGGAATGTCATCTTAAAAAACCTGCCAAACGGTTATGAAGAAACCATGAACTGGGGAATGATAAGTTATGAAATTCCATTAGAAAGATATCCGGACACCTACAATAAACAACCTTTGGGATTGGCTGCATTGGCATCTCAAAAAAAACACATGTCGCTCTACTTAATGTGCGTATATATGATTCCGGAACGAATGGAAAAACTGAAAAAAGGTTTTCAGGAAATTGGAGTAAAACCCAATATGGGAAAATCCTGTGTCCGGTTTAATAAAGTGGAGAAACTTCCGTTAGAAACAATCGGGGAGATTATAGCGGATACCACGATTGAAAATTATTTAGACTATTACGAGAAAGTTAAAAAGAAATAACAGATGTTTGTATTGATGAACAAAGTTGTGATGTGTAACATTAATTTAATCACAATGCCTTCTTTAGTTAGAAATGTACTTTAAAGGAGATGGATGGAATAAGTGTAAATTTATTTTTGTAGTTTTTTGATTTAGGAACCATCTGAAAAGAAGGAATGATTGAAAATATTTTGTCATTATCGGGTAGAAATGAGGTGGATTCAGATTTAACTTTCAAGATTGAATCAGACAAATATAATCCTGCAATACCACCGACCATCATCATTAATTCGGCAGTTTCAAAGTTTTCTACTTCCATGATAATTGCAGCTCCCAATCCGAAAGCCATACCGGAACTCGTACCCAGAACACTTAGGATGGATTGTCCAAAAGTGTAATCCCGATCACGAATGAACCGATCCATGATTAAAGTACCACCAATGGTAGTTGCTGTTCTGACAAAACGACCTTCGACCTTTTCCATTTCCAAATCAAGTAAATCAGACATCAACACACCATAAATCCAACCCAGCCATCGTCCTTGAAAAAGCATGAGTGCATCGCCAAACGTGTAGGACTTTTGTCCAAAATATCGTTGCCCTAAATAAACAGCCAGCGGATAGGAAGATAAATCAAAGAGTGTATGCCTTTTTACCCATTTATCATGATCTACCTGCCACAACTGATACTCGACTGATTCATCTCCCTCCCACAAGTTATCATCCTCATAATATCCAGGTTCTCTGGGTTCTTCATCTAACATATGATGGATCTGCCTCACAGTATATGAACCGATATCACCCCAGAGGGTCAACACCCAACCCTGTCCATTAGACGGATTCCATTTTTTATAGAGAAAATCTCCGGCATAAATACCTGTTGGCACAGATGTCATTAAAACCAATGTTGAAGCTTTCGATCCTTCCTCCTCGTCCCAGAGATTAAGCAGTGTATTAATACCCCAACCATATCTAAATCCCAATCCGGACCCGGCTCGCATCATTTGTGCTCTGGCATGGTGTATTTCCATTTTTTTTGTGTATTGGTATGTGAGATAAAAAGCACCGCCAAGAGATAACATTTCTGTGCCGATATACCATTTGAAATCCTCTGCATCCATGATATAAGGGATTGCCCACCCATAAAGTCCGGCACCCCAAGCCATATTTTGAATAACTAAGGGCCACCGCCCGGATTGGTCTAATTCCTGATGTTGTTTTTTTTCATATACTATTTTTAATGCTGTGATATCTTCAATTGAAAGTTCAAGGGAATTCTGCAGTGTTTTTAGAATTGCTTTCTCTTTTTTGTCAATTTTTCCATCTTCAATCGCTATTTCATAAGCAGACCAGTACACATTTTTTACATCTATTTTATCCTGTACGGAATGGTTACCTGAACCATTATTATTGCTTTGTTGTGCTGAAACACTAACGGAGAATAAACCTGCTAATATTATTTCGTTGAATCTTT
>CAZFKU010000003.1:0-54116 GCA_964518835.1 uncultured bacterium | reverse complement strand
AATCTTTACATTATAACTCTTATATCCTCTCAAACCTTTTATCCAATTCTTCCAGAGATAATCGGACGATTATGGGACGACCATGGGGACAATAATATGGATGTTCTGTGGCAAAAAGACGACTCACTAATTCCTGCATTTCTTCAAATGTAAGGGGATCACCAGCTTTGATTGCACCGTGACAAGCATAGGAGGCTGCCAGTCTTTCCTGAGTTGAACTGTATTCCTTTCCATGTTCCAGATAATGATCCAGAATATTTCGTATTATGGTTTTTTCATTCCCCAGACTCATATCTGATGGAACTGCTTCTAACATAATATTGGAATTATCCCCTTCCTTTAACCTGAATCCAATTTTCTCCAGGTAGGGTAATAAATCCAGGAGTACGGAATATTCATCAGGAGAAAATGTCATTTCTTCCGGAAATAAAAGAGTCTGGGATGGGAGATGATTTTTTTCAAATGCTCTCAAAGCTTCTTCAAACAAGACCCGTTCATGAGCCACATGCTGATCAATGACAACCATTCCGCTTTGAATGGGTGACAAAATATATTTATCGTGTATCTGCCAGATTTTCCCGGATGTTAATGGATCCATATCCTCCCTTTTCTCAGCCAGAACAGATGCATAGTTTTTTGCCTTTTCCAATTCTGAACTCTGATCTTTATTCTCACTGAATGGCACATGAGAATGTCCGTTGGAGACACCGCCATATCCTTCCGGTGGTTTGTTTTGGAAAGGAAATGAATCCGTCTGCTGTCCGGTATTGAAGAGAAATGAAGATTTTCCTCTTTCAAAACTTGGAACTGTATCCAAAATTTCCTTTAAGGATTCCATAACCGCTGCTTTGATCACATGATATATACGCCATTCATCTTTGAATCTGACTTCTGTTTTCATGGGGTGTACATTCACATCAACCTGATCTACAGGAATAGTAATATTCAATACAAAAAATGGATACTCTCCTCTTTTTACCAATGATTGAAATCCAGAATACACCGCAGAATTCAAGAGCCTGTCTTTAATAAACCGTGAATTTAGAAAAATGAACTGCTCGCCGGGTCTGGAACGTACCAGATTTAAATTCCCGATAAATCCTTTAATATTAAAATCTCCTTTATCCATAGAAACAGGTAATAAATTTTCTCCGTAAGTGGGATCAAAAAGGGAATTTATTCTTTCAGTTAAATCTTCATTTTGGGTCTGTAATAATGTTTTTCCGTCTGCGATTAATGTTACATTAGATTCAGGATTTCCCAGGGATAATTGTCTGACGGTTTCTACAATTTTCCGTAATTCCACTTTTGGAGATTTTAAAAATTTCCTTCTGGCAGGTGTATTATAAAACAAACTGCGAATGGAAATTTGAGTTCCGTCGATATCCGGAGCCGGTTCTGTGTCGGAAATTATTCCATCCTTCACTATGACTTTTCCTCCGGAATGATCTCCATCGCAGGAGTGTAAAACCATTTCAGAAACAGATGCGATGCTTGATAATGCTTCACCTCGAAATCCCAATGTATCAATTTGAAACAAATCACTCACATTTTGAATTTTACTGGTTGTATATCTTTGCACTGCCAAGGGTAGATCATCAGGTGAGATTCCATTTCCGTTATCCAAAACCTGAATTAGAGTATGTCCTCCATTTTCAACTGTAATGGTTAATTCACTTGCCCCTGAATCCAAACTGTTTTCCATCAATTCTTTCACCACAGATGCAGGTCGTTCAACCACTTCTCCGGCAGAAATTTTATTCCGGATATCCTCTGATAAAATATGGATTTTACCGCTCATAAAGAATCAATGACTCTTTGAACATCAGAATAAATCTGATTGTGGAGTTTTTCAGACTTCAGAACGAATTCTTTTGATTTGGAATTTGCATCTTCGGCAAATACATCATCCCCCGAAAAACCTGAAAGATTGATATGCACGTTCATACAGGCTCCCCGAACTGCAGCCAAAGCCATTTCTCCTGCAACACCCGCATCACTCACCGAATTGGGATTCCCTTCATTGACTAATTTTTCGGAAAGTTTCATCACTTTATAGGAAATTTCAGCAACCTTCAGAGGAATTTCAATAGCGTAACGATCTGCGGTTAAAATTGCGATTTTACGAATTTTTTTCTCTTCATCAGTCGATGCAGATAGTCGCCTTGCAGAAAGTATCCCATTGAATGCATTGGTGTCCTCATCAACGAGATACAACAATTTATCCTTAAATTTTTGTGCTTGAATTCCCAATTCTTCCATCATTGGTTTTTTATCCAGAAATTCTTTTTTCTCATGGGTAAGTGCCGCCACCATTGATGTGAGTCCACCTGCTAAAGTACCTGCCAATGCTGATACACTCCCCCCTCCCGGAGCCGGGCTGTTGGATGCTAATTCATCTGTGAAGTCGGTGACGGTCATATTGATGAGGGCTCTTTCCTTTGTTTTAACAGCAAATTCAACTATTTTTTCTTCAGGATGAAAAGGAGCTACATCATTCAATCCCAACGACTGAACAGCAGTTTCAATGATGTCTTTTTCTGAAACTCCACAACTGCGGTTTTGTTTTTTAAGGTAATGTTTCCCTGCCATTAAAATTGCATCCAGCGGGATTAATCCAACCAATTCACTCCCTGTAACACGAATTCCTCTTTCAACTGCTAATTTACAGGCAGTATCAAAAACATCGTGAATTTTGGACACTTTATAATTATTAAAATTGATACTGATCTGGGCTCTGTTGTAAGTGTCCATGTACCATCCGATTGCTTTCACATCTTTGTATTTTCCCGGTACTTTCACAGGACTTCCGTCCTCATTACGAACAATTTCTCCATCCAATAGGTTTGCAGAATCCGGGTTTGGAATACGCTTAGATCTTCCTTTTTCCCTCAATTCAAATGCAATATCTGTCGCCAATCGGGTGTCTTTCGTATTCAGGTTTATATTGTAAGCTATGAGAAAATCACGGCAACCCAAAACAGTAGCACCTGATTCGGCATTAAACTCAATGGGGCCAAAATCGGGTTTCCACTTCGGTTCTTTTATTTTTTGTGCAAACCCTTCATATTCTCCTTCCCGGATAATAGGAAGGCTTTTCCGTACTAGACTTTTGGCTGAATGTTCGTACAAATAAACGGGAATATTCAATTTCTCTCCCACCAATTTCCCAACTCTTTCAGAAAGTGCAACACAGTCATCAACAGTTACTCCGCTCACAGGAATAAACGGACAAACATCCGTTGCTCCCATTCGTGGATGGGCACCTTTTTGGGTTTTCATATCGATAACGGAAGCCGCTGTTTGAATCCCCAAAAATGCAGCATTTTCTACTGCAGAAATTTCTCCAACAAAGGTGACCACTGTTCTATTTGTATCTTTCCCAGGATCAACATCCAAAATGGTAATTCCATCTACACTTTTTATTGAATCAACAATCTGGTCTATTTTTATCTTATCTCGTCCCTCACTGAAATTAGGAACACATTCTACTAAACCGCCCATGATTTACATTCCTCTTGATTTAATATTTAAATAAATGATCAACCCGATGACAATAATGAGCATACTCACCGTCCATAACAAAGACCGGGGATTGTTTTTCCGTTTAATAATTCGCCTGAAATAAGATGTGTGTTCACGTTTTCTCATATACCTGCAAATAAAAACAGGAAAAAATTAACAAAAGGACTCATTGCCCACCAAAGAGGAGAAATCTTTGTGAAATATCCTACCAGAATCAACCCAAATAAAATTTGCGGTCCGTACATTTGAAGTTTCATTACTAAATCCGGATTTTTTCGAACCATGAGTCCTGAAAAAATCTGTGAACCGTCAAGGGGAGGAATAGGAATCATATTAAAAACAGCCAGCATGATATTTATTTGAGTAAACAAAACAAGCATTAGGATTAATGACCCGCTTACAATTTGGAAACGAATAATGGTCCCGCCAATGAATGCCAATAATAAATTTGCTGCAGGTCCTGCAAAGGCAACTTTCATCATGTCAATCCTTGGATTTTGAAGATATCTGGTATCTACCGGAACTGGTTTCGCCCAGCCGAATCCTACAAATAAAATCATCAATGATCCCATTGGATCCAAGTGTGCCAATGGATTTAAGGTCAACCTTCCGGAATGCTTCGCTGTAGGGTCGCCCAATTTAAATGCTACCCAGGCATGGGCAAATTCATGAAAACACAATGCAAATAACAAAACGGGGATCAATAGAAGTAATACTTCCGGTGGGGTTCTTAACAACATTGATTACCAACGTGGATGAAATGATTTGTGGACTTCCTGAAGATAATGTTTGTCAAGATGAGTATAAATCTGAGTTGTTACAATATTGGAATGTCCAAGCATTTCCTGAACTGCACGGAGATCAGCACCACCTTCGAGTAAATGAGTTGCAAAAGAATGTCTGAAAGTATGAGGACTGATTTGCTTTTTAATGTGAGTTACCGCAGAACATTTTGTCAAAATATTATTAATGGTCATTCGTGTGAGAGGTTTGCCGTTTTGGCTGAGAAAGACTTCACCTACTTCCGACCCCCGTTTTAACAAAGAAGGTCGGGTATGCTTCAAATACTGATTCAGCGCATTCATAGCTCTAAGACCAATGGGAACCAATCTTTCCTTTTTTCCTTTTCCTCTTACCCGGATCATTTCAGCTTCAAATAAAATATCGATCCCTCTCAATGTGCATGCTTCCGAAACCCTGAGTCCACAGGAATAAAGGATTTCCAGTAAAGCCAAATCCCGTTTACCCAGATCTGAATTCGTATCGATGTTTTCAAGAATTTCATCCACTTCTTCTACAGATAATACATTGGGTAAGGTCTGGGGAATTTTCTTCCGTTTTATATGTACAGCAGGATTTTCACTTAAAATCTCTTCCATGCACAAATAGGTATGAAACCGGTTAATTGATGATAAGGTCCGGGCAATAGTTCTGGAAGATAAACTTTCATCTGAAAGATACTGAACATAAGACTGGATATGCTCTGTTTGAATTTCTTTCAATTCGTTGATTTCACATGAATTCTTTATGTAATGAAAATATTTTTCCAAATCTCTTTTGTATGCATCAATCGTATTTTCAGAAAGATTTTTTACCCGTAAAAGTCCGATATATTTATCTAAATAAGTCTCCATAATGTATTTTCAGTTTTACAAAGATTTTTCTACAAGTTCGCATAGAATATGACCACAGAGAATATGTCCTTCCTGGATACGCTGTGTATCATCTGAAGGGATGGTGATGGTCATATTGCCCTTCTCCTTAATTTTTCCTCCATCTTTTCCGGTAAAAATAATAGTGTGAATACCCATTTCTTCTGCTGTATCAATTGCCAGCAGTACATTTTCGGAATTCCCGCTTGTTGTAATTCCCACTAAAACATCACCTTTTTGTCCCAATGCGGAAATTTGCCGGGAAAAGACAGAATTAAAGTCCGTATCATTGCTCCAAGCAGTCAAAAATGAGGAATCAGTTGTGAGAGATATAGATGGGATTGCCGGTCTTTCATGGTCCCTCAATCCACCCACCAATTCAGTTGATAGATGCTGAGCCTGTGCGGCACTGCCTCCGTTTCCACACCATAGTATTTTTTTTCCATTTCGGATAGCTTCAATCATCAAGGTTGCAGCTTGGTTCATGGATTCACTGCAGTGAGAAACCATATCTGCAAATACTGAAGAAGATTGGTTTATTTGCCTTTCAATTTCTATTTTATGATTCATCTTGCTTTAATTTTTATGAATAGCATCTGCAAATTCTTTCATGAGTGAATTATTTTGTGATGATTCCAGAACCGAACCGGTTACCACCATGGATGCTCCTGCTTCAATTCTGGATGCTGCATCTTCCGGAGTTTTTATTCCACCGCCTACTATGAGGTTGATATTCAGATTTTCCGCACATCTATTAATGATTTCTTTTGAAACTGATTGTTTTGCACCGCTTCCGGCTTCGAGATACACGAATTTCATACCCATATATTCCGCTGCCAATGCATGTGCAACAGTAATGTCCGGACGATTCATGGGAATGGGTTTACTTCCGCTCATGAATTCAACTGTAGAATGAGCACCACCATCAAGAAGTAAATATCCTGTGGGAATGGTTTCCAATCCAAGATCCTTTATGACAGGAGCAGAGATAACCTGTTCTCCTATGAGATAATGGGGATTACGACCGGATAAAACGGACAGAAATAGAACCGCATCAAAATATGGGTTTAATTGACTGGAACTCCCCGGAAAAAACACAACTGGTATTTTTGAAATCTCTTTAATGTTCCTGACTCTGTCATGGCTTTTCCCGTCCATCATTAAACTCCCTCCAACAAGAAGAATATCCACATCCGATTCGTTTGCCTGAATCACCTTGGATTCGATGGCCCCATGATTTTTTTGATCAGGGTCAAGGAGTACAGCATAAACTCCTTTCCGTTTTTCAACAATAGATATTAGATGTGAATAAACTGAAATCATTTATTCAATCAAATCCCTATACTCATTCGGTGATAATAAATCAGATTGTTCGGAAGAATTTGCCATCTCCATCTTGATGAGCCATCCTTTACCAAACGGATCTGAATTGATGATCTCGGCATTATCTTCCAAATCAAGATTCACCTCAATGACTTTTCCAGAGACTGGCGCAAAAAAATCTGCTACTGTTTTTACTGCTTCAATAGTGCCCATGGTATCTCCTTTTTCAAATGAATCTCCCTCTTCCGGGAACTCAATAAACACAATATCTCCTAATTCACTTTGTGCAAAATCTGTTATTCCGATAACAGTTTGTTCATTTTCAAATTTGATCCATTCGTGATCTTCGGTATAAAATAAGGAATCCTGTATGGTCATAATCTTATCTCTATTTAGGGTTGTATTGAAAATTTTCTAAAAATGAAGTGTCAAAATCACCAGACTGAAATGCCTCGTCTTTCATGATTGCTTCATGAAAGGGGATAGTATTTTCAGGTCCTTCGATGATACACTCTTCCAATGCCTGAAGCATCCGTTTTATTGCCCGTTCACGGTTATGGGCATGAACAATCAGCTTTCCGATCATGGAATCATAATAGGGTGGAATTTCATAACCTGCATAGGCATGGGAATCCACCCGAACCCCTTTTCCTCCCGGCATGTGAAAACTGGTTATTTTTTTAGGAGATGGAGTAAAGTTATTATTAGGATCCTCAGCATTTAGCCTGCATTCTATGGAATGACCACGGAGATGGAATTGCTTGAAAAACTCAGGGCATTTTTCCCCTGAATGCATTCGTATCTGCTGCTTGATCAGGTCAATGCCAGTTACCATTTCCGTCACCGGATGTTCAACCTGAATTCGTGTATTCATTTCCATAAAATAAAAATCTTTATTTTTATCTAACAGAAATTCAACCGTTCCCACACCAACATAGTTCACTTTTTTTCCTGCTTTAACAGCCGCCTTTCCCAGTTTTTCCCGTAACGCCTCATCCACAACCGGAGAAGGAGATTCTTCCACAAGTTTCTGGTGCCGTCTCTGAATGGAACACTCCCGTTCGCCCAGATGAATTACATTACCGAATGAATCGGCTAAAATCTGCACTTCAATGTGCCGGGGATTTTCGATAAATTTTTCAAGATATAGGTCACCATTGCCAAAAGCTGATTCTGATTCTGCTTTGGCAGTACGAAACGCAAGGCTCAATTCCGCTTTTTCCCGGACAACACGCATTCCTCTGCCTCCACCACCGGCTGAGGCTTTTAATATTACGGGATACCCCATTTCTTCTCCCAAAGACTCCCCTTCTTCGATGGAAGAAATAATGTCTTTACTACCCGGAATAACCGGAACTCCTGCATCCACCATTGTGGCTTTCGCCATTGATTTATTTCCCATGGAATTGATGATATCAGGTTCAGGACCTATAAAAGTAAAACCGTTGTCTATGCAAATTTGTGAAAAATCGGCATTTTCTGCCAGAAATCCATATCCGGGATGGATAGCATCGGCATTTGTGATTTCCCCGGCAGCTAATATCCTGGGGATATTCAAATAACTCTCATTGCTGGGACCGGGACCGATACACACGGCTTCACCTGCAAATTTTACATGAAGAGAATACTTATCCGCCGTAGAATAAACCGCAACTGTTTGGATGCCCATTTCATGACAAGCTCTTATGATACGGAGAGCAATTTCTCCCCGATTAGCAATCAGTACTTTTTTAAACACAGACTTTTATTCTGGATGAAGTACAAATAAAGGTTGGTCATATTCCACTGAGGAACCGTTTTCAACCAGAACCTTTTCAATCGTTCCACTCTTTTCCGCTTCAATTTCATTCATGATCTTCATTGCTTCTATGATACAAAGCGTATCACCTTTTACTACTTGAACTCCTTCCTTTACAAAGGGTTCGTCATCAGGAGACGATGAGCGATAAAACGTTCCGGGCATGGGTGAATTTATATTTTCTCCTTCTGATTCTATACCTGTTTTAGTGTCTGTATCCTGAGTATCCTCAGGACTCACTGCATCGACTACTTCGGAATGAGAAACAGTGGGTGGGCTATGAGGTACTGAAACAGAACCTGTGACAGACTTTGCTACTCTGTAAGTTTTTCCCCAGAACCGAATTTCAATTTCATTTACATCACTGTGTTCAAGAATATAAATGATTTCCTTCAATTTATCCTGCCACATAATAATTCCTATCTTTGTTTAGCTCGTTCAATATAATCACCGGATCGAGTATCAATTTTAAGCGAATCACCCTTATTCACAAATAAGGGTACATTTATATTAAATCCGGTTTCTAAAGTTGCCGGTTTTGTAGCTCCTGTAGCCGTATTTCCCTTGAATCCCGGCTCTGTTTCCGTTACCTCCAAAATTACATGAGCGGGAAGTCTTACATCCAGGACTTCACTTCCGTCAAACAGGAGATCTACCTCCATCCCTGATATTAAATAGTACTTATCTTTCCCTATCAAATCCAGATTGACCTGTATCTGGTTATAGGTTTGGTTGTCCATAAAATAAGCGGATATATCATCAATATAAAGAAACTGCATAGATTTTGCTTCTACTTTTATGAGGTCAATCCGGGCACCTCCATTGAAGGTCTCATCCACAATTTTGCCAGATTGAAGTTCTTTTAACTTTGTTCGAATAAAAGCTCCTCCCTTACCGGGCTTCACATGCTGAAATTCAACTACTTTCCAACGTTTACCTTTGTGGGATATAACTACTCCATTTCGAATATCTGAAGTTGTTGCCATTTATTTTCCTTGATTCACTATGTAAAATTTACACTTGGTTGTTCACCAATTCAAATCCTCTACAATGTTATATTAATTTCCAATTTGACCTGGTCCATTTTAAAAAATCTTTACTCCATTTAATATCTTTATTTCGTTGACTCTGTGATGAAATTCGTCGGGCAAATTTGATTTGGTCAGCCCGAGACAAAAGAGAAATCCATTGTTCAAATAAAGTATCTTCCAAAGGGATAATGTTTTTATTGGATTGGATTTCTTCTGTGGTCATTTCCAGAGATTTGATAAATACACTGTTTTCTACGAATTCCCGTAAAATATGGGAAAGATTAACATAAAATGTATTGTCATCCATCGAATTGTCCAGATTCTCCAGTCTTTCCACAGCTTGATTAAAAGGAGTTCGGATGTTGTTATATTGTGCAGGAAAAAATGAATGGGAAATATTTCGTTTAGACCATACAATCAGTAGTATAATAATGGCGACAGCTAAAAAACTCCATTGAACTATTTTTGCCCACGGAGTTGGATACAAAATGGGAACAGGTCCTTTTATAGGTTTTAATTCCGACTGACTGCCTTCAGTTAAGGTTGATAAAATTGTTATTTCAAGAGATTCTGTTTTTAATGAATAATTTAAAGTTGAATCCTGTAAATGACGAATTCCAACAGAATATTCAGGAATTTCAAAAGTTCCCGTATCCCAAAAAACTATCTGAAACTGAATTTTATTTTCTTCCTGAAAAATTGATTTTTCTCTTATTTCAATGGGGGTTTTTACTTCCAATTCTGAAAATTCCAGTTGTTGATTTGAAACTCCATTTACTTCTATGTGTAAATGAACAATGTCACCTATTGCCGCTTGGGTTGTATCGAGGGATGCATCAATACTGAGAGAATTGGTTTTTTCAGGTGGGACAGCACACCCAAAATAATTCATCCACAGGAAAATCAGTCCGCTACCAATTAAAAAAATCCGGTTTTTCATTAAACCCGTTTTTCCCGGCGGTGGAAATAATTCATGAGTGGTTCCACATAATCTTCCTGAGTCGAAATTGGAATGAGATCAAACTTTATTTGTTTACACCGGGATTCCAAATCACTGATTCGATTATCAAAAGAATTTTTATATTCCGTTCGATCTGAATATCTGCTTGTATTGATCCAGAATTCCTGTTGGGATTCGGGGTCCAGAACTTTTACTAATCCCAAATCCGGTAATTCTGCTTCCGAAGGATCAAAAAGTCTGATACCGATAATATCATGTTTTTTATTTGCCATTTTCAAAGATTTCCAATATTCAGAATCCACAAAATCAGAAATCAGAAATACTACACTTCGGCGTTTGGCAACTTTCAAAAGAAAATCAAGGGCAGAATTAATTGAAGTTCCCTTAAATTTGGGTTTGTAATAAAGTAATTCCCTGATTACTCGTAATATATGAGATTTCCCTTTTTTAGGAGGAATATACTTTTCCACCTCATCACTAAATAACAGTACTCCAACCTTGTCGTTATTTTTAATAGCAGAAAATCCTAAAACAGCGGCAATTTCCGTCCCAAGTTCCATTTTCATTTTTCGTACTGTCCCAAACCGTCCTGAACCACTCACATCTACAACCATGTAAACGGTCAATTCACGTTCTTCTTCAAATATTTTAACAAAAGGAGTGCCTACCCGGGCGGTTACGTTCCAGTCAATTAATCGGATATCATCCCCTGGTTGATATTCCCGCACTTCCGAAAACATCATTCCTCTGCCTTTAAAAACCGAATGGTATTCTCCCCCAAATAAATCATTTACCAATCCTTTTGTTCGAATTTCTATCCTCCGAACTTTGGATATTATTTCCTGGGGGATCATATCAATATTTTAACCGGGATTTAATCCCGAAACTCAGGGTATTTCTACAGTATCGTAAAGACGTTGGATTATATCTTCAGAGGTCATTTCCTCTGCTTCTGCTTCATAGGATAAAATAATCCGATGGCGTAATACATCCATTCCGATGTATCGAACATCTTCCGGTGTTACATAACCACGATGCTCCAGAAATGCCCTTGATTTGGCAGCCAAGGTTAAATTGATACTGGCACGAGGTGAACCTCCGTAATCAATGAGACCCTTCAAGTCAGGACAATTATATTCTTCCGGATTTCGTGTTGCAAATACAAGATTCAAAATGTATTCTTCGATTTTTTCATCCACATATATTTCATTCACCACCTTTTGGGCATTGAGAATTTGCTGTGGAGATATAACTGGTTCCAGATTCAATTCAAAAGAAGTATTCGCTGATTGACGGATAATCAGTCTTTCTTCATCTTTCCCGGGATAATCTACTTTCAGTTTAAAAAGGAATCGGTCAACCTGAGCTTCGGGTAATGGATAAGTCCCTTCCTGTTCGATTGGATTTTGAGTTGCTAAAACCAAAAATGGTGGGGTGAGCGAAAAGGTTTCTTCGCCAATGGTAATCTGACGTTCCTGCATTGCTTCTAATAAAGCGCTCTGGACTTTCGAGGGAGCCCGGTTTATTTCATCCGCTAAAATAATATTAGCAAAGATAGGTCCTTTTCTCGTTTCAAATTCTCCCGTTTTCTGATTATAAATTAATGTCCCCAATAAATCCGCAGGGAGCATATCCGGTGTAAATTGGAGACGTTGAAATTTTGTATCAATCAACTGAGCAAGTGATTTTACCATAAGCGTTTTTGCCAATCCGGGGACACCTTCCAACAGGATATGACCGTTTGCCAGCAAACTGATGATAATTTTATTGACCAATTCCTCCTGACCAATAATTACCCGGCTGAGGGCTTTCCTGAGATCATCGATAAAGGCAGATTCTTTTGAGATCTTTTCATTGACCTCAGTAAGGCTGAACTCTTTCATAATATTTTTGTAATCAGGAAGAAATATGTTTTAAAGCGGGGATATCGTTAATATCTTTTCCCAACCATTCAATTTCAAACTGAACGGAGGGAGCTAATTCATGGTCCGGATATTTTTCAAGGAACACATTATATTCAATGAGAGCTCTGGAAGAATCATTTTTTACATTAGCATAGATATAACCTGTCATGAATTGAGCATGTGGTTCCTCCCTGGACTCAGGAAAATTATTGACGACTTTTTGATAATGAATGATTGCTTCATCAAAGTCCTTTAAATCGTTCATAAATACATCCCCGATCAGGTACTGGGATTTAGGGGCAATCTCCATATCTGCATAATTTTTCACAATGTAATTCAAGGCATCAACTGATGCATTGAATTCCTTCTCATTTCTCAGTGTTTCTGCACGGGAATATATTTTTATAGAAAAATTATCCACAAATTCCCGGGCTTCTATTTCCCGGTCCCAAGTCTCATGATTCGACACAATTTGGGTAAATCCCCTCAGTGCTTGACGATAATTCCCCGTATTAAATGCTTCTTCCGCTTTCGAAAAAATCATTTCAGGAGATTTTCCGCATTCGATGATGAAAAAACAAAATGACAAGAATAATATGTATTGTTTTAATTTATTCATAATTCTATCCAAAAAAACCGTGAAATTTATATGAAGGAGTCAGACCATCCAAAGTTTTATTCATACTTCAATGCTCCAGTGGTCATAAAGTTTCTATTTAGAAAATATAATTTGCTCCCATTTGAACTTTCCATGAATTGTTTCCATCAAATGGCAAAGCGAAATCCAATCGGAAAGGAGCAATCGGAGTTGAAATTGTGATACCGAATCCGCCATTCCATTTAAAATTCTTTAATTCATCCTGATTCAATTTATTTGTTAATACACCACCATCAATAAAAACCTCCCCGCCCAGTATCCAAAAGAGCGGAAAGCGAACCTCCCAATTGGAGATAATCCTGAAAATATCTCCTGATGGATTGCCAAACGAATCAATTTGAAATCGCATCATATCCCAGCCTCTTAAACTCGAACTTCCTCCCAGATAAAATAAATCATATTGAGGGTCATCAGTGTTGACTAAATCCCATCCAAAAATTCTTCCAATTTTATATCTCCCTGCAAATACAATATTTTTAAAAATACCGGAATAATGATTGAAACCAAGATCGACCTTGTAAAAGGATTTGGACCCCCCTAAAACTCCTCCAGACATGTGGAACATTCCCATTATCCTATATCCGGAAGAAGCAATGATGGGATTGTCAGTTTGATCAATATATGTCGTTAATGTATAGGTTCGCTGTTCAAAATCTTCCGTTTCATAAAATTTTTCCCATTTTAACTCAGAAAGAAAATATGATTTTTCCGTCAGGTTTTTTCGATTTAGAATTCGCAGTCCGTACCGTGCAATAAATGGATCCCCGTAACGGCCGTAGGGTTTAAATGTTTCATAAAAAAATCCTAATTGGGTGGGTACTCTTTTCTTTAAAAACCATTGATTTCCAATAACAGTGTTGAAGCTGAATTTCGGATAGACAAAATCCTGAGAAGGAATTAAATATGCCGCTAAATTAATATGAAGATTCGTTGTAGTAAAATTCATGCTTCTGTTTCTCCATCCGATTTCCGCTCCTGCAGCAGGTAATGGTTCTGCTCCTTCATAATATTCAATGGGAAAATACCCTCCTATAGATTGCCATTCCCGGGGTTTAAATTGCTTCACATGAATAGTGAGATGAACTGTTGAATCACTTTCAAGCACAGTAGTTGGAGAGATTTGTGCATAAGAAAATATTCCGGTTTCCAACAGTCGTCTTTCAGACCTGTCTATTTCATCCTTATTATAAATTTCCTTATGATTAAAGGTCAATTCCCTCTCCACCAAATAAGGATTGATCCTTTTAATACCATCGATGGAAAATGAATTAATATAAACATCTTTTCCTTCATTTATCTCGATTATCACTTCTGCTGAATCTTCAACAGATTCATAAACATTAATTTTAGTAAACAGTTTTCCAAACCGTTGATATTCATTTTTTAATTGGGGTAAATTTTTATTCAGATCAACAGGATTATATGGATCATTTATTTTTAAAGATAATATTTCTAATATTTTTTTCTCTGCAAGTTTAAAATTGTCCAGGACTTTTGCTTGCTTCAAATAAACCTGATTTCCCTCATTTATATTAAAATAAATATCCACAAATCCATCCTGGACCACTACGGAATCTTTCACACTGGAGGATAAAAATCCACGGGATGCATAATAAGTTTTTAAACTGATTGCATCAAATTTGGCTAACCTCCTGTCAAAATATTCGTTTTTGAAAAAGGAAGAAGGGTTTGTCCTGATAACAGATAACAATTCGGAGCTTTCAAGGGAATGACCGCCTTTTATATTCACCGACCGTACTTTTAATTTTGGATTGTTATCCCCAAGTAGTAAAGTTGATAGACTTGCTGCCAAACCTAATAACACTAAATTCTTTTTCATGAATTAATATTAGTAAGAATATCGCAGTCTGTACTTTGCATGTACCTTTCCATTTTCATCCACGTTCCCTACCAGAGAAATGTAGCGATTCACTTTATATTCAATCCCAACGGAATGGCTAGGGTTAGTCAGTGAAAACGATCTGTGGTAAGCATATTTCAAGGATACTTTTTTGGAAAGACCGGCTTTAATGGAAAACGAATCAGCATTTTTTGGATCAAACAACCCGGTTGCCCCTTCTATTTGAACTTCTTCTAATATCCCCAATTGGTCTAATCCACTCATTTCCATTAGTTTCCGGTCGAATTGAGTATCTATCCATTTTTCGAATTTTGCAGCAGCCTGATTGCCCAATCCTGTATAAGATACTGTTTGATCTTCAAATCGTTTCCCCCATGTTAACAACTCTAAAATATCACTTTGGGAAAATCCACTTTCACTGCTTAACATTAATGAAGGCTGATCCAGAGGACCTGTGAATGACACTTGAATTTCCTCCCCTTCAATATCCGTGACTGCAATTACATCTAAGTTGGGATTAAATCCTTTCTGGGTGAAGGATAAAAATCCTTCAGAAATGGTAAACATTTCACTATAATAGTAAAATTTACCGCCAGTGAAAAATAATTCCCCGGAATAGTCAGCGGAATTATTTCCCCATTTTGTATAATGAAGTTCTCCATTAAGTTTAGCATCAATTTGGCTGTTTACCAAAGAAATGGATTCTTTGATGGGAAAATCAATGTCATAATGGAGCAGAATGCTTTTCTCGTCTTCTGGTTCCTCATCGGTCAAAACGGACGTATTAAATTCTTTTAATAATGTGAGTTCATTCAATCCAATTGTCCCAATCATTGAAACTGTATCCCGTCCGGAAATATTCAAATTCAAATTTACATTTCCCTCTATCTCATCAGTGATAGATTCAAATAATATATCCTTGCCTGTTATCTGGAGATCGTAATCAGGTTTGAAAAAATATGTTAAATCTATTTCCCCATTCACAAAAAGGTTTTTTTCATTTGAATTATTTGCAGACTTTACGCACAGAAAACGGTCAAAACTCAAAATGTTGTTCTTCAGTGTTCCCTGTCCTTCTATTTTGGTGATTGGGTTATCAAAAGACTTGGAATATAATCTGCAATTCTCCAATGTAAGTGTTCCATTTCTTACCAATTGATCCCATACCCCGGATATTGATAAATCAATATTTACTGTTCCTCTTAAAGAGTCGGTTGTTGATACATAATCGGTCAAAAAATCCATGTGATTAAATCTACCCTTTACTGTTACATCTACGGGTTTATGGTACATTTTTCCACCAAAATCAGCAGAGTTATAATCTAATTCAACAGGAAAAAATGCTGAACCTGTGATATTTCCTTTCTCATTGTCAGCAGTAAAGGAACTGAACGATAATAAATTATCTTTATAAAATCCATTTCCAATTATTTCCCCCAGATTTATTCGGCCATAAAAACCATTTTCAATTTTCAAATCAAATTCATAAAAAGGGGAATGTCCTTCACTGAAAATATTAAAATCACCGGATAGGGTGCCTGTTATGGGAAATGGTTCAGGCATGAATTGTGTGAAAAATTCCATATCCACATAAGTAAAATGTGACGTGATACTGAGTGCATTTGATAAGGATTGTTCACCCAAAGGGACGCTTCCAGATACCTGTATGCCGGTTTTTTCACTATTAGTCAAGGTGAACTCTTCAATATGAATAATGCCCTTTTTATAAACAGCTGAAAGAGTTAGATCATTGAAATCCTGATCATAAATTCGTCCGTTTTTCATGGTAATGTCCCATGTAGCAGATTGGTCCGAATCCGTTTTTATGAATCCAATTTCACCAAACATAAGACCCGATAAACTCATTTTATTTTCCGGGAAAAATCTATTTATGAAGCCACCATCTACATTAGACATTTTTATTCTACCATCCATTCTGGAGTCAACCTTTAATGCACCTTCAACAATTCCATCATCTACATGCACAACAAAAGGTTTAAGTGTAAATTCATTTTGCTTTACAGTTGCCTGAATCGGTTGAGGAATCGCCAAATAATGTGCATCATAAGCCATTCGAAATTGGTCTATTTTAAATAATTTTTTCTGGATTATTTTACCTGAAGCCTGAAGAAAATTATCTCCGGAAATGGCAGAAATATCATTTAAAAATATATCCCCTTCATAAATTGTTAAATCCAATTCTCCGGCACCCAAATCAAATCCGGACCATGCTCCATTTTCAAATGTCAAATTCATTTCTCCACTCTGTAATTTAAATGGATCCTGGATATATCCTTTTGCCAAATATCGAGAACTTGAAAATAAATATGTTTTAAATTTTTCAATCGAAAGGTCTAACTCAATTGTAGGAGATTTTATATTTCCGTCAATATAAATATTTCCTGTCAATATACCATTTACATCATATTCTTTAATTTTTATTGGAAGCAATGCTAATTCCAAATCGGTGGTACTGATTGTCCATAGCGCTTGATTTGATTTAATATTCAAATCTCCTTCCAATTTAATGTACTGCCCATTCAGAATGGCTATTAATGGCTCTGAGAATTCAAAATATTTTCCATCGTACATCCCCGAAACAGACACTGTAATGGTATCTTCCGGTAAAAGTCCTGTTTCTATAACATCCGCTGAAAAAGACCATTCTTGAATTTTATTATTGATAATTTGACCATCATAATAAAAATCTCCATCCAAAGTAGTTTTTGTTTGATACTCAAACCAATCTTCAAGTTTGAGATTGTGTACCTTACACCATCCTGCTAATCGTCCTTCTGGATTGAGCATTAAATTCAGGTTCAGGGAAGATGAATCAAATTTGATTCCCGCATTATTAATTGTAAGGATGTTTTCCTGAATATTTACATCGAATTCACCGGGAATTGTATCCCCGATTTCATTCCACAACTCAAAATTTGTTTTTGTTTTACCCTCTCCAGTATTTAAAAAAACAGATCCGCTCAACTGATTAAAATCCGGGTTGATTTTGGGGAAATCGGGTAAATACTTCCCAAGTTCAAAATTCCTGAATTCTAAACTACTTTCAATGAATCTATCTCTATTTTCATCCAAAGATAAAGTGTAATCTATGAGGGTATTTTTCCAAATTGCTTCTACTACCGTTAAGACAGTTTGATTTTCACCGTTTAAATTTAAATCACATTGATTAATTTTAAGTTCACCTAAATATGTCGAATCATGAATTACAGAATGATTCAAAAGTAGGTCCAAATTATTATCAAGGGATTTAACAGAACCCTGTGATCTGATCGCTACGGAGTTAAATTTATTCACAACATTTATGGATCCTGAAATCGAAAAACGGTTCACTTGAAAATCCGGAAAGGTTTGGGGAATTTTATTGGGATGGGAATTTGATGTTTCTGAAATATTTTCTTCAGGGATTAATGTGTGAATGGTGAAGTCATTTATATCAATTGTTTCAAAAGTAGGTATCTGGATGAGTGTATTCAATATATTTAATTTAACTGACCAGTCAGATAATACAATTGAATATCCATCCGGATGGTGAATTTCCGTCCCCTTGCTGGTGATGGTTGTAAGCAGATTCCCATTTAATTCACCCAGATTCATTTCCCACAAATTTCCTTTTAATAACGTGTTATTGCAATAATTAGAAATTTGATTTTTCCATAATCCCGGCTGAAGGAGTGTATAACAAAACACACCAAGGATAATAATCCCGATGATAATGATAAGCTGAAATTGCTTCATGAATAATTCAGATTGTATTATGGCAACGAAATTACATCTTAACAGTTCCAAAAACAAAAAGAGCACCAAAATATGGCGCTCTTTTCAGAACTATTAAATAATCCGTCATCAAATCAATCTACAACTTCAAAATCCGCATCTTCTATTTCTTTATCATCCTTACTGTCAGCTTTAGACTTTTTCTTCGATTCTTTTTTTCCGGATTCTGCCGTTTCTTCAGTTTTTGCTTCCTCATACATTTTGGAAGCCGATTTATTCCAAACACTGTTTAACTCATCAATCGCTGCTTTTATATCGTCCACATTAGATCCTTCATTCGCCTTTTTTAATTTCTCCAAGGCACTGTTTAATTCCTCTTTTTCGGATTCTAATTTATCTCCATGTTCCTCGATATTCTTTTCAGTTTGATAAATAAGCTGTTCCGCCTGATTTTTTATCTCGATTGATTCACGTTTATCCTTATCCTCCTGCTCGTGTTTCTTCGCATCTTTCACCATCTTATCAACTTCCGAATCAGATAATCCGCTGGAGGCCTCAATACGTATGCTCTGTTCCTTTCCGGTGGCTTTGTCCTTTGCATTCACGTTTAAAATTCCATTCGCATCAATATCAAATGTAACCTCGATTTGAGGGATACCTCTTGGTGCAGGAGGAATTCCATCCAGGTGAAACCGTCCAATGGTTTTATTATCTACAGCCATTTCCCTTTCTCCCTGAAGAACATGCACTTCTACGGTGGTTTGGTTATCCCCTGCCGTACTGAATACCTGTGATTTACGGGTGGGAATAGTTGTATTACGTTCTATCAATTTGGTTGTAACTCCTCCCAAAGTTTCTATTCCCAGGGATAAGGGTGTAACATCCAAAAGGAGAATATCATCCACATCACCGGCTAACACACCACCCTGAATGGCAGCGCCGATTGCAACAACTTCATCGGGATTGACACTTTTATTTGGTTCTTTATTAAAAATACCTTTCACTTTTTCCCGAATTGCAGGAATCCGGGTTGAACCGCCAACCAGGATCACCTCATCTATTTCAGATGCTGAGAGTCCTGCATCTTTAATCGCATCTTTACATGGCTCGATCACCCGATTGATAAGATCACTGACTAATTCTTCAAATTTTGCTCTGGTGAGATTGAGATTCAAATGTTTTGGACCGGACGAATCTGCAGTAATAAAAGGTAAATTAATATCTGTCTGTTTCGAACTGGATAACTCCTTTTTTGCATTTTCTGCAGCTTCTTTTAATCGCTGTAAAGCCATGGGATCCTTTTTTAAATCAATCCCGTCACTTTTTTTGAATTCACCGGCGATCCAGTCAATGATTTTCTGATCAAAGTCATCACCTCCCAAATGGGTGTCTCCATTTGTGGATTTGACTTCAAAAACTCCATCTCCCAGTTCGAGGACAGAAATATCAAATGTCCCTCCACCAAGATCAAAAACCGCTATCTTTTCATCTTTTTTTCTGTCTAATCCGTAAGCTAATGATGCGGCTGTGGGTTCGTTGATGATCCGCCTCACATTCAAACCTGCAATTTTCCCGGCATCCTTTGTCGCCTGCCGCTGGGAATCATTGAAATAGGCGGGGACTGTGACAACGGCATCGGTAATTTTTGTTCCCAAGTGATCTTCTGCCATCTGCTTTAATTTTTGCAATATCATAGCGCTGATTTCCGGGGGAGTATATTCTTTTCCTCCTGCTTTGACCGTTGCGGCTCCGCTGGAAGTTTTTACGACCTCATAAGGGACTTCGCTCATTTCTGTTCCCACTTCGTCATACATGCGTCCCATAAACCGTTTAATAGAATAAATAGTATTTGTCGGATTGGTTACCGCCTGCCGTTTTGCTGGTTGCCCTATAATCCGTTCATTATTTTTTGCAAATGCAACAACGGACGGTGTGGTTCGTCCTCCTTCCGGATTATTTATGACTGCTGGCTCTCCGCCTTCCAAAACAGCTACACAAGAATTTGTAGTTCCTAAATCAATTCCAATAACTTTTCCCATGAGTTTTCTTCTCCAATTTATTAAATATATTAATGATGATGTTTTTGTGAAATATCAATCTCAAGTACTATACCATATCAGTAAATGTGTCTATATGGCAGATAATTTCTTTATTTTATTATTTATGACAGATAATATGAGAAAATAACCGGAATTTTCGATATGGTCAAAAGACGGTTATAGGGGAATTTAATTTGATTTTTTTTGAAGCGTCTTTTTTGGAACTGGTGTAATTTGTATTTTCCCTTTATCAGCATCAACTTTTATGGTATCTCCGAATAATACTTCATTATCCAGAAGCAGTTCAGATATGGGATCTTCTAATGAAGATTGAACTTCCCGGGATAAATTCCGTGCACCATATTCCTGACTGAATCCCCGTTCCACGATGGTAGTTTTCGCTTTTTTTGTAATGGTTAATTCTATTCCGATTTCCGTTAAATTTTTATTCAAATCTTCCAGGAAGAGGTCAATTATTTTCAGAGCATCTTTTTTCTGTAACGAATTAAATACAATGGTTTCGTCCACTCGATTTATGAATTCAGGACTAAATGACGATTCCATTTTTTCCAGGACACTTTCTTTAATTTTATTAGAATCAAATCCATTTTTCTCATTGCCAAAGCCAAAAGCATTTGATTTTAAATCTTTCGTTCCCAGATTTGAGGTCATTATAATGATAGAATTCTTGAAATCTATTTTCCTGCCAAGACCATCCGTTAAAATCCCCTCATCAAACATCTGAAGCAATAAATTAAATATATCAGGATGTGCCTTTTCTATTTCATCAAAAAGTATTACTGAAAATGGATTTCTTCGAATTTGTTCTGTCAGTTTCCCGCCTTCTTCATATCCCACATATCCCGGCGGGGCACCGATAAGCCTTGATACAGAAAACCGTTCACCATATTCAGACATATCTAATTTCACCAGAGCTTCCTGCCGGTTAAACAGGTGATCAGCTAACACTTTGGCTAATTCTGTTTTGCCAACCCCTGTCGGTCCCAGGAAGAGGAAAACACCAATGGGACGTGCGGGATTTTTTAATCCAGCTCTTGCTCTTCTGATTGCCCGGGTTAGACAATGTATAGCTTCATCCTGTGCCACGATATTCTTGCCTAATTCTTGAACCATATTCAATAATTTATGAGATTCAGATTGTGCAACTTTATTAACAGGAATTCCGGTCATTTGCGCAACAACATCCGAAATCATTTCTTCTGAAATTTTCACCGGATGTTTTTCTTCTTCCTCATTCCACTTCTTTTGTGCTCTTTTCAGTTTTCGCTGAAGCTTTTGTTCTGAATCCCTCAATGCAGCAGCTTCTTCAAATTTTTGTAATGAGACCACCGTTTCCTTTTCCTGTTTGACCTGATCAATTTCCACTTCAATATCCAGGATTCCTTTTGGAACCGTCAAATTACGAATGTACGCCCTTGAGCCTGATTCATCCATGACATCAATGGCTTTATCCGGAAGAAAACGTTCGGAAATGTAACGATGAGATAAATGAACACATGTTTCGATTGCTTTTTGTGAGTAGGTTACATTGTGGTGGGCTTCATAGTTTGCCTTCAATCCTTCCAGAATTGCTATGGATTCTTCCACCGATGGAGGATGAACCAGTATCTTTTGAAACCTCCTATCCAAAGCTCCGTCTTTTTCAACATGTTTCCTGTATTCATCCATGGTTGTGGCTCCAATACAATGAATATCACCCCTTGCCAGGGCTGGTTTAAACATATTGGATGCATCCAGGGAACCTGCTGCACTTCCGGCACCGACCAAAGTATGTAATTCATCTATAAATAAAATGATGTCTCTGGTATTTTCCAATTCCGTCATAATGGTTTTCATCCGCTCTTCAAACTGTCCCCGATATTTTGTACCGGCAACAATAGCGGTCAGATCCAATGCAAGAATTCGTTTATTATGGAGTATCCGGGGAACAGATTTATTAATTATTCTCTGAGCTAATCCCTCAATTATAGCAGTTTTCCCAACTCCCGGTTCTCCAATGAGAACAGGGTTGTTTTTTTTCCTGCGGGTCAGGATCTGGGCAACCCGTTCGATCTCATTTTCCCTTCCGATAATCGGATCCAATTCATTTTTTTTGGCTGAATGGGTAATGTCCCTTGAAAAATGATCTAAAGCAGGAGTTTTTTGTTTTGTGATCTTTGAAGGTGTAAATGCAGATACATTTTTATTTTTTTTGAATTCCTTTTTTTCCGCCAGTAATTCTCTTACCGTTTCATAATTTATGTTGAAGGCATTCAAAGTTTCATAGGCGATTCCTTCAGATTCCCTTAAAATTGCTAAGAGAAGGTGCTCATCATCTGCAATGGAAATATTTAATTTTGTCGCTTCATTATAGGTATTACGTAAAATCCGTTCAGCTCTTCTTGTTAATGGAAGGTGACCCAATGTCATTGTGCCTCCGGATGTTTTTATCAAATCCTCTATCATAGATCGCATCTCATCCAGATCGCAATTATAAATTTCAAATAATTTAAAGGAAACACCGGATCCCTGTTTAATTATACCTAAAAGCAGATGCTCAGATCCGACATAACTGTGTCCCAATCGGATTGCCTCCTCTTTGGCATACCGCATAATAGACTGGACTCGTTTGGAAAAATTCTCTTTCATAGTGTTAAAATTAGGCCTTACAAATGAAGTATCAAAGGTTATCCATCACATCCAGCGAAGAATTTGTGATACAGAATCTGCGGTGAGCAATTTGTGAAACCAATGTATCATGTGTAGCGATCAAAAAAGATTGTCTGAATTCGGTACTTATTTTAATAATTAGATCCAAAAGATTATTTGTATTATTTTTATCCAAATTTCCCGTTGGCTCATCTGCCAATACCAATGCAGGTTTCTGGATAAGCGCTCTCATGACAGCAACCCTTTGTCTTTCTCCTCCTGACAACTGTTGGGGATAATGCGTCATTCTGTCCGTTAAATCCATGAATTCAAAAAGTTCTACTGCATGTGATTGAACTTCTTGAGAATTTTTTCCAATCAGCGATGGAATCAAAACATTTTCAAAAGCGGTAAATTCCGGTAACAAATGATGAAACTGAAATACAAAACCCAATTCCTTATTTCTCAGATGTGCCGTTTCACTCTCTGACATTTTTGATACATCTTTCCCGTTTATTTTGACAATTCCGGAATCAGGGGAATCCAGCGTTCCCAGGATATTTAACAATGTTGATTTCCCTGCACCGGATGAACCCATAATACATACAATTTCTCCTGCTTCCAATTCCAATGAGATATCCTTTAAAACAACAAGGCGGTTTTCTCCATTGGAATAAGATTTGTTAATGTGTCTGCATGATAAAATCATTTTTCAAGTTGAATTGAGTTCATCGGTGTGATCATAACTGCTCTTCTGGATGCAAGATAGGAAGCCGCCATAACCAAAACCAATGCTCCAAATGGTACCAATAAAAATTCTGAGAATGGTAATTTCATCGGCAGGGCTTCCATAAAATAAATATCCTCCGGTAAGGGCAGTAAACTCCAATTTGATTGTAGCCAAACTAAAAGTCCTCCTGTCAATGAACCTGCAATACATCCAACACACCCAAGGATCAACCCCTGAATTACAACAATACTCCTAATGTTTTTCCTCGAGTATCCCATTACCTTCAATATTCCCAATTCTCTCCATTTTTGCCTTATGATTAAAACCAGATTGGAAATGAGATTAAAACAGGCAACCACAATGATTAATCCCAATACAATGATTCCTCCTTTTTTCTCTAAATTCATTGCCTGGACCAATGCGGAATGATGTTCTTTCCATGTTTCAACTGATCCGAAATTTCCTATCACAGAAATGATCTCATTTTTTTTTACATTCAGTGAATTATTTTTGTCAATACGTAAATCTATCCCGTTAAATTGAGTCAAAGTAGAAAACAGATTCCTGCCCATTTTCAATGGTAAAAAAACCAGCCGTTCATCATAATCCAGCACCTGGGATGAAAATATTCCTCCTACGGTTCCTTTCACCTGCAGTGGAAACCCGATAGGGAGTCTCATGGATTGAGGATTGGTAAAACGAATTTCATCTCCCAGGTTCAACTGCAATTTATCCGAGAGAGTTTTTCCAATAAAAACCCGGTTGGGAATTTTATTTTGTTTATCGTCAAATTTGGTCACCGTTCCTAAGGAATAAAAATGGGAAAGCGAATCCATTTCTACCGCTTTAACACGAACAACGGCTGTTTCATTTTCTCTATTTATCACCACTCCTTTTCTACTGTAAAATGGCATAAATTGTTTTACACCTTCCAATTTTTGCAAATCATCCAATGATTTTTTGGGGAAATTTTCACCTTTGATTCGAACCTCTCCCTCAATTCCGATGATTTTTTCCGTCACCTTTGATTCAAATCCATTTAATACTGCTATAGAGACAATCAATGCAAAACACCCGATGGCGATACCGGTAACTGCTACCCAGCCAGTATATTTTCCTGCAAAATTATTTCCGGTACGCAAAAACCTCTTAGCGATAAATGTAGTGGATCTCATTCGTATCTGACCGCTTCAGCAGGTTGTATTTTTCCTGCATAGGATGTGGGTAAAAGAGAAGCAGTTATAGCAATCAATAGACTTAAAAAGAAAATGAGCATAAAATAATCCCAAGGAATGATCACCGGAATTCGATCCATGAAATACACATCTTCCGGGATGGAAATCAATTGATATCTTGCCTGGAACCAGATCAGGCTAACTCCTAATATTCCCCCAAAAAATGTTCCGATTGTTCCAATAATCGTACCGTCAACTAAAAAGATAGTGCGAATACGTTTTCTTGTGCATCCCAATGCCTTTAATAATCCGATTTCTTTTATTTTTTCTAAAATTATCATGGCAATTGCAGAAATAATATTGATAATTCCGACCAAGGCAATCATACTAAAAATTATCAAAATAGGCCATTGTTGAACGGACATCCACTCATAAAGATTGCTGTGTTTTTCTTTCCAGGTTGTAATAAAATAAGGATAACCCAAAATTTGAAATAAATCATCAGTTACCTCCCGAATATTTTTTTCATCAGTTATATGAATGGAAATACCCGATATTTGTTCTTCCATTGATAAAAATTCTTCGGCATCCTTCAGGGAAGTATAAACCATTGACCTGTCATATTCCGTAATTCCAGACTGGAATAGTCCACCCACTGTCATTTGTTTTATTTGTGACCCATTCATTCTTGAAGTATAGGCGCCCATTCGAGTAAAAACAATTTTATCTCCCACCATAACACCCAATTCATCAGCTAATCGTTTTCCCAACAGACATTGGTCATCATTCAAAGCAGCGGAACCGAATTTCATCAACGCTTTCATTTTGGAGGGAGCATCCTGTCTTGAGATCCCTTCTAATAGAACACTCTGGAATGTTTGACCTTTACGAAGGATAACCGGTTTTCTAATGTAAGGAACAGCCTTCAGGTCAGTTAAATGAGAGTTTAAATAATGATTTAAACTGTCCTGATTTGCAGGAATTGAATATCCTAAGATGTGCTGAATTTGAATATGACCGTCAAATGATACCAATTTTTGAGAAATGGTTTTTTCAAATCCATTAAGAATACTCATGGTAATGACAAGGGCTGCAATTCCAATTGCCAGTCCTAGGACAGACAAAAAACTTGCAAAGGAAGTAAAACTTTTAGAATTTGGAGACCGCAGATGACGATAGGATACGGTTCCGATAAATGACATGTTTTTGGTAAAATATTAAACTGATCTGAGAGTTGGAAATAAAATGACGTCTTTTATCCACCTTTGTTCCGTCATAAGCATGACCAGACGATCAATTCCAATACCCACACCTCCGGTGGGAGGCATTCCCGTTTCCATTGCTTCTAAAAATTGTTCATCCACCGGATGAGCTTCCTCATCTCCTTCCCTAAGCAATCTTCCCTGCATTTCAAATCGTTCCCTTTGATCTATGGGGTCATTCAATTCCGTAAAGGAATTTGCAAATTCCGTCCCGCAAATGAATAATTCAAATCGTTCCACTAATTCCGGATTTCCGTTTCGGTGTTTTTTTGCAAGAGGGGAAATTGCCTTTGGATAATCCGTAACGAATGTCGGTTGGGTCAATGTCGGTTCAACGTTATGTTTCATCAATTCATCCAGCAATTGTCCGTAGGGTGCATCTTTATCCATTTCTATGTTATTTTTTTTGCACAATTCGGATAAATCTTTTTCATCTGAGACGGAGAGATCCATTCCAAATATATCATTCGTCAATTCAAAAATGGGTTTTCGTGAAAACGGTTTTGAAAAATCAACGTTCACATCATTCCATGTGACCGAAGTTATATCCAGAGATTCAGCTACATGCTTTATCAGAGCTTCTACGGTTTCCATATTCTTCTCATAATCAGCATATGCCTCATACCATTCGAGCATGGTGAATTCAGGATTGTGATTTCTGTCAATCCCCTCGTTTCGAAAATCTTTACTCATTTCATAAACTTTATCAAATCCCCCAATAATGAGCCGTTTCAGGTAGAGTTCATCTGCAATCCGAAGATAGAATTGTTGATCCAAAGCATTATGATAAGTGGTAAACGGACGGGCATTAGCTCCACCGTACAGAGGTTGCAGAATTGGAGTTTCCACTTCAAGGAATCCCAGTTTATCCAAATAATTTCGGATTGCCTGAATGATTTTTGACCGTTTGACGAATACATCCTTCACTTCGGGATTTACAATAAGGTCCAGGTGGCGCTGACGGTATCGTTGCTCCTTATCTGTAAATGCATGGAATATTTCCCCATCCTTTTCTTTTACAACAGGCAAAGGTCTAATGCTTTTTGATAAAATTGTTATTGTTTCTGCGTGAATGGATATTTCTCCGGTTTTTGTTTTAAATACATATCCTTCCACTCCAACATGGTCACCCAGGTCAAATAATTTAAAATGAGTGTAGTTCTGTTCACCTACATCATCCCTGCGGACATAAACTTGAATACGTCCTGATTTATCCTGAATATGACAGAAACATGCTTTTCCCATTTTCCTGACGGACATTATTCTACCGGCTGCACTGACTGTTTGATTTTCAAATTGATCAAAATTATCCAGGATGTCACTGCTTGTTTGAGCAGGATTAAATACATGAGGATACGGGTCCACACCATTTTCCCGAAGTTCCTCTAATTTTTCTTTCCTGTATTTTATGATTTGTTTAAGACTTGTTTTTTCTTCTGGCATTAATGACTCATATGCTGCATTAAAAATGTTTGAATAAATCGATCGATGTCTCCATCCATCACGGCTTGAACATTGGATGTTTCTTCCTTTGTTCGATGGTCTTTCACCATATTGTACGGGTGAAATACATAAGAACGTATCTGGCTTCCCCAACCAATGTCTTTTTTCTGATTTGCTAATTCCTGGGCTGATTCTTTTTCTTTTTCCAGTTCCAACTGATATAACCGGGCTTTCAAAACTTTCATTGCTTGTGATTTATTTTTATGCTGGGAACGTTCATTTTGGCATTGTACCACTATTCCGGATGGGATATGAGTGATCCTGATTGCAGAATCTGTTTTATTCACATGCTGTCCTCCGGCACCGCTGGCTCGATATGTATCAATTCTCAGATCACCGGTGTTGATGTCTATTTGAATTTCCTCCTTGACGGAAGGATATACAAATACGCTTGCAAAAGACGTGTGTCGTCTGCTGTTGGCATCAAATGGTGAGATTCGGACCAAACGATGGACACCTGCTTCCGCTTTTAATTGACCGTATGCATATTCTCCCTCAATCTCAATGGTAACGTCCTTAATCCCGGCTTCATCTCCCGGCTGGTAGTCTAACAGTTTCTGGGAAAATCCTTTTCTTTCTATCCAGCGGTTATACATTCGATAAAGCATGTTTGCCCAATCCTGGCTTTCCGTTCCCCCTGCACCGGGATGAATAGTCAGGATTGCATTTTCCGCATCTTCCGGCGCACCTAAAATCAGCTTTAATTCCTGATCTCGAATTGATTGTGAGAACTCACCTAATTCCTTTTCAACCTCTTCTTCTGTAGATTCTCCTTCATCAAGAAACTCAAAGAGAACTTCAAGGTCACCGTGTTTCAGATTCAATTCATCCCAGATCCGGATATCTTTCTCCAATATGGATATTTTTTTAAGTGTTACGGTTGCGGATTCATTATCATTCCAAAAATTTTCCACAAGTGTCAATTTTTTTAACTTACTAAGTTTTTCATTCTTGGAATCAAGGTCAAAGATGCCTCCGCAGTTCAAGGTATTTAGATTCAGTTTCACTGAATATTTCTTTTAATTGGTCCAGCATCATGGTAAAATTTACAATGGTTCAAATATGTCAACAGAATGACAAATTACCGGATTAACATTTTTACAAGAGATTTCGTAACAACACCAGGCGATAGAACAAAATCGGATATTCATATCAAACAAATCCTAATCAATAATGTTAATCTCAACCCAATTGGATTCTGCACTGGCAATGTCATGGTCTGCACTTGTGGCAATTCCATTTCCTAAACGGAGCGCTTTGATCTTCCAAAAATATCGTCCCGGTTCCAGATAATCATCTATGCCCTCATACTCCACACAATCTGTTCCATTTAGGGAAAATGAAAAACTTACCGGTTCTCCATTATTTAAAAAATTTGGATTCAAGAACAAGCAACCCCAAACTCCATGACCAAATTCATTTTCAATTTTTACAGCATAATAACTGGGGATATGGGACCCATATTGATGATCTAACCAGTGAAATTGCAGGGATATACTTTGAATTGAATCCGATGTAGTGAATGCGGATGGTTTTTTTAACAATTTATAAGAAATCGTATCAGATGTTGCACTTTTAATACCATCGAAATTTTCAGCTATTAAATAATAATAAAATTCAACATAACGGAACACTTCTTCATCATAAAATAATGTATCAATTTCGGTGGTAAGGATAATTGAAAAATCTGTAGGAAAATTTTCTTCATCCACTACATCAGTCCGATACAGGTGGTATTTCCAAATATCTTCCTCCGGATTCGGATGCCATGCAAGTTTAATGGAATTTTTATCAGGAGAAATTAAATTTATGTTATGGGCATCAATTCCTCTTTCATCTAAATCTTCTGGGCGGGATTTTTCCACCCAAACCGGCGTAGATGGAATATTTTTATTTTTCAATTCCTGGGTACATCCTGAAAATAAAATAGAAAAACAAATAATTATTTGCTTTGTCATCCTACAGAAAACCAATTGTGAAATCAAACCGATGGGATTTTCCCAAATCATGATTCAAAAAACTATATCCCATATCAATCTTTTTTTGATAAAATACGAATTGAAATCCCAATCCGGAATTTAACCCTGATTCGTCCATTCCTATCCTTAGGAATATTTTATTCATGACTCCCAGTTCCATTCCATACCTGTCCTGCTCATCTGTACCCTGGTTTGATTGGTAGAAAAAATGTGTAATTGCTGGAATAATGATTAAATCCTGTGCATAAGATGCTCCCCAGATAAACTTCAAAGGTATTAGATCATTCTTTTCAGTACTCCAAAAGATTCTTGTGCCAGCAATGTTGGTCACCGTCCCTCCTAAAGACAACAGTCCTGCATTTGAAAATGATAATACATCATTCAACGGTATCTGAATAAGCCCTCCTGCATCAAATCCTATTCCCCTTCCATTCAGCATATGAAGGGTTTTGCGGATATATCGAATATTCATACCAATGGGACAATTCAACGGAATTTGATTAGTCTGCCATCCTAAATCTAAATTGTATTGAAATTTTCTCGACAGGGTAAATGTCCAAGCTGTTTCACGATTTGAAAAGGATGAAAATCCTTCAGAAACAAGAGTTCGAATTGTATCACGTCTTGCTTCTAAGTCACTGATTCCGTGAATATCCGGTCTCTCAAGAATGTGATCAATCATAAGTCCAACTCCATGAAATCCAAGAACTGTTTTCTCTCCCACCGGAGTTGAAATGCTGAATGAATAATAGTCTGCCAGGGAAAACTGGTTCACTGCCAAAAGGGAAAATGTTGACTGTTCTATTAATGCTGCTCCTGAGGGATTATATAAATATGCCTGCGGATGAGAAGACATAGCGACCACTGCCTGACCCAGGGAAATGGACCTTGTGGACAAACCAATTTTTAAAAAGGAATCTGCATAATTTGATTGACCCAAGACTAAAAATTGAAAGAAGAATAAAAGGATAAATGGTTTCATTTTGCTTTGGCAACTTTTCCAATGGATTCCAAAGTAATATCATCCTTGAAACCAACCATTCTGTAAAAATATACACCGTTTGCTACCAATTCGCCAGAATCATCCCTCCCGTCCCATAATATTTCATGATAAGCTCCTGATTCCAAATCCCTGTCCGTAGAACCGGTAGTAAACCGCCTGATTCGTTTCCCGTTCACCGTGAACAAATCCAGATAAAAATCATCACAGGCATCAGTCAATTCATAGGAAAACCATGTTCTGTTCTCAAATGGATTAGGGAAATTCCCATAATCAATCAGCTCTAGTGATATTTTTACTGTGAAGGTTAAATCAAGTGTGTCCGACCAATTTCCCCATGCATCACTCACCAAAACATGTAATGAGGAATCCAGATGTGTCAATTGAGGTTTTAACTGAATAGACAATTCATTTCCATTTCCCGTAATTTGTGATGGTGAAATCATATCACTTTCATTCAGCCAAATTTTTATTCCGGACTGCCGGTAGTCTATCCCATTTTCATCCTGTGCATTTATATAAACGAGGGGTTCAGATGACACATAACTGTTTTTAAAAAACTTCTGTCCATTTAAGGATGCTTCCAAGACAGGTGCTGTACCATCCGATGAATGTAAAAAAGCAATTGTTAAATCTCCTTTTCCGATTATGGATACATGATCAGCAGATATATCTGCTGACTCGGGCAGCCATGTATGAAATGTATCATAAAATCGGTAAACAGCAAGACTGTCAGAAATTTCCGTAGAAAAATACCAATTAACTTCATATTCCAAATTTTCCGGTGCATTAATTTCAAGAGCTGATCTTATTGAATCAACTAATTGAATCTGAAAATCAGGTTGAGATTCCAGGTTCACCGACTCATGATTAATAAATTGAATTATACCATCTCCACTTTCCACAGCTACATCCACATTTTGAATCCCTACCGTTTGGTTTTCTGATACATAAAAGGATTGAGTTTCCATTATTGCAAACAAAGTGTCATTTGCATATGTCAATGTTGAATCGTCACTTTCAGTAATAATCCGGTAGGAAAATACCCCCTTTAAAGGCTCGAACAAATTGGCAATCCATTTTGTTTCCTTCCCTGTAAAATGCAATTCTCTTTGTACGATTTCTGTCCAATTTTCATTCTCCGACATTTGGTAAATATAAACATGACACCAACCGGGACTGGGATAAAGGTTTTCAATTTCTGCTTTTATGTAAATACTGTCTTCGGTGGAAAATGAAAGTGAAATTGGTCTATAATCTGCAAGAGGAAGAATGGTAATTATTTCTTCATTACTAACAAAATTTTGTCCTTCATTACCCAAATACCGAAGGGAAAGGATTAATGTCCTGTTTGGATCCTGCGGAGGAATTATTTCTGTAAATGTATTTCCCTGTATGTTCCCAATTTCAATCGGATGATAATTTTCACCATTTATTTGTAAAAATAAAGAATCTGAATTTTGGATGTTGTTCATAAACACACTCAAGTAGATACTATCTTTATATGTTGCAGAGGTGGGTTCCACATTTAATATTTGAATAACAGGATCAGAATCGGTCAGAATAAAAATTCCCGAATCATGAACTAAGGAATTTTCTGATTTAGCGGAAATATTTACATAATACACACCGCTTTCCAGTGAATCAGATAAGGGAATTGAATTTTCAAATAATTGAGGTTCTAATTGAATCGGGTGGTTCTCTATATCAAAGACCTGAAAATAAACTGAGTCAAAAGAAAAATCTGTCAATTCAATATTAACCACTTGACCTGATTCTTCTGTTGTTGGAGAAAATTGGAGCTCGGCTGTGTTGTTTTTTTTCAGTCGCAACAATGGATCACCCGTTAAATTGAATTGATAAACCTGGGTTTTTGCGATGTCTGGGTAGGTTGTATTTGAAGCAAGAAAATCCATTTTAGCTGCATGGATCATTTCCCCAACAGGCAAATCAACATCCCCAAAAAGGTATTGATTGAGTGGTTCTAACAATAAAAAATCATTAATAATCCATCCAACACCGGAACTTCCAAACCAAGCCACTGCACCACCCTGATCAAGGGCAACCATTCTCCTACCCAATGCATTTGGATTGGTTACATCTCCAGTGAAGCAAGTCATGCTTGTCACAAAAGGAATTTTTTCATTATTAAATAAATGGTCCAAAGCAGCCAGGGTCATCAGGGAGCGATCTCCCCATACTGCTCCTCCTCCATGTCCCAGAAAATTAATATAACTCATTCCTGTTTCCAAATAGTTGAGTAATGTTTCCGTACTTCCATAATAAGGACCTGATTCAGATGTCACATCAATAAAAAGACGTCTTGGAAAATTTCCTTTTTGAACAACATCCCCTATGAGTGTTTCAGATTGTTCTTTAAAAACAGGTTCATATCCCGCAATGAATAACTGATTATTATGCCAAAATTGTTCTTCCTGCATATGATAGGAAAGAGTTTTATTCACCATGATCTGTATTTCTTCAGTATCTTCTGCTGGAAATCTCCCAATGGAAAATTCCGGATTTAGATCATCACCATCCACGCAGGTAAACCAAAAATCAGACGAAGCAGCACCCCATCCCACAGTCTGGATTTTCATGGACGGAATGAAGTTCCCTCCCTTTGAAAATCCTCTCTCTTCTTTATTTATATCCTCACCCTGCATTGCAATTAATACAGCTTCAAGACTGCCATTATTACTCAAAAAGATTTCACGAAAATATGATTTTAGAGCATAAGGAGTGAATTTTCCATATGAATATTGCCGGTATATTTCTTCTATACTCACCACCTCTCCATTATGATAATCAACGAGCGGTTCCAAAATAGAATGAAACGAATCGGGAGCGACGATTATATAGGTTGACACCAAATCATTTAATGGAGTACTTATTGGATCTACAGGAATAATTTTCTTCACTGTGTCTAATTCCATATCGGAGAATACGTGATATTCGGCACCCGGAAATACAATATTATCCTGAAAACGGATTGAATATGTTTGATTAATATCATCTTCAGAAATGAGGAAATCCTGCAACCTTGCTACATTTTCCTTAAAAAGGTAAATATTATTTGATTGAAATCCCCGTACTGTAAATTCAATTCTGCCGGTCTGATTCACATCGGATTTAAATCGAATGTATTCTTTTTCTGTTAAAAAAAACCGTTCATAGGAAATATCAATCCAATTTAAATATACTTGGTCATAGCTGGTATTTTCATTGGAATCTTCCTGATTTATCAGAGTGAACAAGTTTTCCCCATTGACAATGGGAATTGAGCTGTTGCCGATAGCTTCACCATGAATCTGTTTGGTGCTTTGCCCTTCCCACGAAATGGTTTCACCCATTAAATGTTGATTCCACTGCATGGTGATTAAATGAGTACCGCTTGTAATTCCCTGAACCTCAGCAGTAATTTGAAATTCATTTGTAGCGGGATATTCGAGATCAATAAAATAGTCAACTGACGTACCGTTGTTCACAGGAGGATTCATAAAAAAATGGTCAAAACTATCCCACTGCTGATGAAGTTTTTCTGTGACCTGTCCAAGACGGGCAAAATATTCATCTTTTTCAATGTGAACTGTCTGGGTAAAATATATGGGTTTATTCCAGTCAGGTACGTCTTCTGAAGGATAGGCATTTTCCTGTCCATATCTCAATCCATTTTCACTACCCCAAGTCAGCCAATACACATTCTCATCTGTGTAAAAATTATTTTGATATGGTGCATTAACAGGAGCTGGATTTTTTTCACCTCTGAAAATTATCTCATCTTCGTAATCAAATTCGCCATCTTCTTCACCATCTATGAAAAGCAAAATCTCTTCAATTTCATTCCATAATTGAAAAGATAATGGATTTACATTACCTAGGGTGACTCCGTGGGTTTCAAGATCATTTCTTGTAACTTTATACCATCTCGTTGTATCCACTATGATTTTTACTAAATTTTCGGAGTATTGGTAATTCGGAATTTGAATCATAGTTCGGCCGGATGTGAGTTTCGGTATAATATTTTTAAATCCCTCCTTAGAAACCATAATCGGAATAAAAGATGGATCTTCCGGATTCCAGGTAATTTGTACCATCAGGTGTTCATACCAGATCACATTTTCATTTCCGATTGATATTGGGAAAACTTTTAATCCGGAACTTTGTCTTCCCTTTATATCCGGATATGAATAAAGACTTGCTATTTGATTTTGCTCCTGAAAATAAGATGTAATGACTTCGTTATCTTCTAATTCCATTCCCTTTGGTGATTCATGAATCCCTAATTGTAAATTAGTTAGGATCGGTGTTGTTCGCTCATCGCCGGGGAAAATATTAACAATTGCTGAAGATGGAACTCCTACAAGCGTTTCTGAAACATAGGGAATTGAGGGATGATTCGGTTGCTTAAATGATTTTAATTGTGGCAACGATTGAATCAAACCATTTGCGTCAATCCAAACAGTTTCCAATTGGACTGATAATATGATTGTCCCGGGTTGGTTCACCTGTATATCAATCACAGGTGTAGATGAAAGAGTTAGTGGTAATACAAGAATTGCGAGGAAATAATTGATGATTATTTTATGTATAATCCCTTTTTTCATGAAAAAGGAAAATATTAATCACCTGATGAAATAAACATTTCAGAATTTAAATATCTCCGTAATTCCATTTCATCCATCCCTATATTGGGAAATTTTCCGTCTTCCGCAATGGAAATCTTTCCAGTTTCTTCTGATACCACGATGATGATTGCATCTGTTTCTTCGGATAATCCCAGTCCAGCCCTATGTCTTGTTCCCATTTCCGGACTTATGGTCGTACTTTCACTCAGAGGTAAAATACATCCTGCTGATTCAATGATATCATTCTGAATGATAACAGCACCGTCATGTAATGATGAGGCAGGATTAAAGATGCTTAATAATAATGGTGTTGACACATCCGCTTTTAGGGGTATTCCAGATTCTTTATATGAACGTAATCCCGTTTCCCGCTGTATAACGATGAGTGCACCCCACTTTTTTTCCACCAATCCATTGGTGGCAAGAACCAATGCTTCAATAGTTTGAGATGACCCGACCCTGAATATTTTTTGAAAAAAACGGTGCTGACCGACATAAATTAATAATCGTCTAATCTCAGGCTGAAATAAAATAACAAAAGCCACAACCCAAACTGTCTGGAACCGGTTCACTAACCAGGATGTAGCTCGAAAACCAAATGCATTAAAAAGAAA
This sequence comes from uncultured bacterium, assembly GCA_964518835.1. Classification (GTDB taxonomy): domain Bacteria; phylum Fidelibacterota; class Marinisomatia; order Marinisomatales; family AB-629-J13; genus AB-629-J13. The sequence goes on along the minus strand of CAZFKU010000003.1, from coordinate 18,089 downwards.
AGAAGCAATGAGCAAAATAATTAATCCTACTAACATTTGCCCTGCCCTTGTCCCTTTAAAATATTGATAAACTGTATAAAATATCCAGCTTACCAACAGCAAATCTACGACATCAACAAGAGTAAATGTCAGGAACCCTATTTTAAACAATGTCATCTTGCAGTCCCGGTATTGAGGATTTTTTCAGTGATAATAACTGTACGTTTTACTTCATTCACATCATGAACACGGACAATAGAAGCACCATTTAAAATACTTGCTGTAACTGTTGCAAGAGTTCCCTCCATCCTTTCATCCGGAGGTAGATCTAGGGAGAGGCCAATGAAGGATTTTCTGGATGGTCCGATGAGTATGGGACATCCTAAAACGGATAATTCTTTTAACCGGCGGATTAAAGTAAAATTATCATGTGGACGTTTTCCAAATCCTATTCCCGGATCAATGATGATATTTTCAAAATTAATTCCAAAATCCAGTGCTTTTTGTATCTGGATTGAAAAAAAATGAAGCAGGTCTTTTACCACATCATTATAGGTTGTATTTTTCTGCATATTTAATGGTGTTCCCTGAATATGCATTATCACAACAGGTACCTCAAATTCCTTCACAGTATTGATCATTCCTTCATCAAAGGTTAATCCGCTGATATCATTCACAAAATCAGCACCAGCTGACAGAGCCATTTTAGCAACCTTTGATTTATAGGTATCTATAGAAATCGTTATGCTGGAAATTTTTCGTATCTCTTCAATGACCGGAACAGTACGGTTTATTTCTTCATCCACAGAAACCGGAACAGCTCCGGGGCGTGTAGATTCCCCACCGATATCAATAATATCAGCACCGTTTTTCTCCATTAATTGAACTTGGGATATCGCTTTTTCAAGCTCATTAAACCGCCCACCATCACTAAACGAATCCGGTGTAACATTTAGAATACCCATGATAAGAGTATTCCGTTTGGCCTGTTCCAACCATTTGCGGAATTGATCACCACTCATTCAATAAATGGTTAAAATCATATTGGATTTTAGATCGGTCAGGCTGGTGCAGCTTCAGGTTTTATAATAGGTTGTTTTTGGGATTTTACCGAAGATTTATTACTCACTTTTTTTCTTTTTTTCTTAGGTTGGCTTACCTTGCGCCTAATCACTTTTTTACCATCCATAATCCGGTTTAAATCCTTTTCATCAATCGTTTCATGTTCAAGCAACTCCCCGGCAATTCGATGCAAAATTGATTCATTTTCTTTCAGAAAATCTTTCGCTACTTTTTGTGCTTTTCTCACAAATCGTACCACTTCTTCATCAATCATTCTGGCTGTTACTTCACTAAAATTCCTATGGGTTTGGATTTCTCTTCCCAAGAAAATTTCCTCATTCTTCTTCCCGAATGTCATGGGTCCTAAAACATCACTCATCCCCCATTCACACACCATTTTCCGGGCGATCTTTGTTGCCTCTTCCAAATCATTTCCTGCTCCTGTGGTCATCTCATTAAAAACCAGTTCTTCAGCAGCTCTACCTCCCATCATAATTCCTAATCTCCCCTCAATATACTTTCTGGAATAACCGTGTTTTTCATCCAAGGGAAGCTGCATTGTCAATCCCAATGCCCTGCCCCGGGGAATGATAGTCACTTTATGTACAGGATCAGCTCCTTCCGTCCTGAGTGCAACCAAGGCATGACCCGCTTCGTGATAGGCTGTAACTTTTTTCTCCTCTTCTGTCAGGATCATGCTTTTCCGCTGAACTCCCATCATAACCTTATCAATTGCTTCTTCAAAATCTTCCATATCTACAGCTCGTTTTCTTTTTCGTGCTGCAAGCAATGCTGCTTCATTCACAATATTTGCTAAATCTGCACCGACCATTCCTGGTGTACCTTTTGCGATGGTTTCCAGTTTAACCTTTCTTTTATTCAATAAGATATTTTTTGCATGGACTTTTAATATTCCCGTCCTGCCTCTAACGTCAGGAACATCTACAACGATTTGACGATCAAACCTTCCCGGTCTCAAGAGGGCAGAATCCAGCACATCCGGGCGATTCGTTGCAGACATGACAATGATGTTCTGATTGTTTTCGAATCCGTCTAATTCAACCAGTAATTGATTCAGGGTTTGTTCTCTTTCATCATGACCACCGCCTAATCCTGCACCCCTCTGTCTCCCGACAGCATCCAATTCATCAATAAAAATAATACATGGGGATTCCTTTTTCCCTTGCTTAAACAAATCTCTTACTCTGGATGCACCTACACCGACAAACATTTCCACGAAATCTGCGCCGCTTAAACTAAAAAATGGAACATTGGCCTGACCCGCTACTGCCCGTGCCAATAATGTTTTACCTGTTCCCGGCGGACCTACAAGCAGTACTCCTTTTGGAATCTTTGCTCCCAATTTCCGGAATCGTTTTGGATGCTTTAAAAATTCAATGACCTCTTTTAATTCTTCTTTGGCTTCCACGCAGCCGGCAACATCATTAAAGGTCACCTTTTCCATATTGTTATCCCAAATTTTAGCACGGCTTTTCCCAAAATTAAATACGTTATTCATCCCGCCTGCACCGCCCTGCATACGACGCATGATAAAAATCCAAAATGCAATCAACAAAAGCCAAGGCAGCATATTCATTAGATACCCAGTCCAATCTATACTTTCTTCCTTAAAGCTGTAATCTACACCGTACTCTTCCCATTCATCCATTACGTTCTGATCAATGAAAGGAAGTATAACCTGAAATTTCATTACATTATCTTTTGTACCAAATTCAGTCAATATGGATTGTGGTGTTTTAAATGATCCATGAAAGGTGTTATCAACAAATGTTCCCTCAGCAATTTGTCGGTTTTGTAAAAATTCCCTGTATTGTGAAAATTGTAATACTGGTTCATTTTGGGAATTTTCCGTAAACATACCGGACAAATAAATAGCAACTGAAATAATCATAATCCATATTAAAGATGTTTTTCCTGCCCGTTTCCATTGGAAACCCTGCTGATCAAATTTATTCTGTTTTTTATCAGAATTCTTCATTGAAGATTTCTTATCCTGTTTTTTATAATTTCTTCCGAACTTAATGTTTTTTCTGTTATCCTTTTTCATCATAATGATCCATTCTCAATTCTGTAGATCCCAGGAAGATGGCGCAGTTTTTGATTCATATCCAATCCGTAACCTACAACATAATTACTGGGAATTTCAAATCCAATAAAATCTATTGAAAAATCCAATTGTGCTACCTCCGGTTTCAATAGCAATGAGACTGTAGTAATTGATAGAGGGTCTGCACCTTCCAATCTGTTTTTTAAAAACCGGATTGTCAATCCTGAATCTATGATATCTTCAACAATGACCACATGTCTTCCAGTAATATCTGCTGAAATATCTTTCAATAGATGTACTGTACCGGTGGAAACAGTTTTTTCATAACTGGATAACTTAATGAAATCCATTTCACAATCTATGGTTAACTCTCTTAATAAATCCGCTAAAAAAACGAAACTTCCGTTTAACACTCCAATAAAGATCGGTATTTCGTCCTGAAATTGTTTGGATAATTCATTCCCTAATTCTTTAACCCTGTCCCTGATTTGTTTCTGATTATAAATGGGAACCAGATTATATCCGTACATTTTTTCAATTTTCATTGGGGTAAATTTAATGAAATTTTTGCAGGTTTACTAGTTTCAGGAGTTACCTTCACCCAATCGCTGATTCGATGTCCGCACACCCATACAATTTTTTCATCTGCTGTTAGCACCAATTGCTTATTTTTCAGGTGAAGATTTACTTTCTCGTCAATCAAAAAATCACTCACTTTCTTCCAACCCTTCATTCCTAAAGGTTGAAATCGATCTCCTTTTTTCCAATGTCTCAAAAATAACTTTTTATTTTGAATTTTCCCACCATCTATAAATTCACTGTTTCTGGTCTCATTTATCACCTTTGAAGGAGTGGATACCCATTCCCAGTTAAATATAAGATTTCCACACAATGTATTTCCGTCCAAATTAATTTCATATAAAACCTTACTTATTCTTTCCTTTTTAAATACAATCCATTCATTCCGGTTATTTAAAATGTCCCACCCGGACTCACTCGAAAATACATCACCAGTTTCAGAATTCACCAAAAAAGATTTTAAGGTAATCCAGTCATCTCGTCTCCACTGGGTTATAGATAAATCCATACATTTTTTTAACAACTCAAGTTGAATATAAAGGGGAAGGGAAACCATTTCATTTTTCAAAAGTATTCTTTCTTCTGTTTCTCCATCCCAACGGACAAGTTTTTTATAAAAATAATCAACAGTGAAGATAGCAGAATCTACAAGTTCAGTGATATGACTCCCTGTTCTTACAATGCCTTTTTCCACATGATGATCCTGTAGAATCCATGGAGAAAGAATGTTATGCCTGATGAAATTTCTTGGTATGGATATATCTGAATTCGTTTCATCTTCGACATAAGATAAATTATGTTTTCCTGCATAATCCATTAATTCTTTTTTTGTAAAATTAAGTAAAGGTCTTCGAATTCGACCCGTTTCCCGATGGATTCCCTTAAATCCTTTCCCTCCTGTCCCTTGTGCCAAACGCATTAAAATTGTTTCTGCCTGATCGGTTTTATGGTGAGCAGTAAGAATAAAATCTCCATTTACCTCTGAACGAATCTTTTCGAGTGCTTCATACCGATATTTTCGTGCCCATGCTTCCACACTTTCATTTGGTCTTCTTGTTTGCGGATCTAAACAGACCATTTCATATGAAAGATCCCATTTCCGGGAAAGCTCCTTGACAAATTTCATATCCTTGTCCGCATTTTCTCTCAACTTATGATTCACATGAGCCATTGTTAATTGGTAATTGAATCTGTGCTGGATATTCAATAATATGTGAGCCAGAATAACGGAATCCATTCCGCCCGAAATAGCGATGATCAAATGTGAACTAGACGGTATCAATTCCCGAATTTCGGAATTATTCTTAAATTGCTCTTCTAAATTGTTCATTTTTCTTGAATTCAAAAATTGAGCTTAACAATTAAGTAAATCTAAAAACGGGTTGTGTTTCAGTTCATACCGCATGGAGGTTTTGGGTCCATGCCCGGGATGAATTACCCAATCATGGTTCAATTCATCTTTCAATTTCTCCAACGAATTCATCAAGGTAGTGAAATTTCCACCGGGGAGATCCGTTCTGCCAATGGATCCCGCAAATAATGAATCTCCGCAAAAACAATGTCCATCAATCATATAGGTAGTTCCACCGGGTGTATGCCCCGGAGTTTCTAAATACGTAATGATAAAATCGTCAATTTTCATTTCTCCGTCTCCAGAAATCCAATGATCCACAGTTGGAATTTTATTCGGATTGATTCCAAACATACGGCACATTTCAGGATAATGTTCCAGAATCTGTTTTTCGTTTTTATTCAGATAAAATGGAATTGAATACTCTTCTTTTATTTTAGAAACAGCTCCCACATGATCTAAATGGGCATGTGTATTTATAATCCCAACAGGATCAAGATCCAGTCTCTTAATTTTTGAAATGATCTCACCCGGTTCATCCCCGGGATCAACTAAGAGCGCAGAGTTTGACTCCTTATCCCATAGAATAAATGTATTTTCCTGAAATGGTCCGACAGTGATGAAATCAACAGCAATGTTCAAAAAACAACAAACATTAAAAAAACATTAAATCCAGTCATAATAAAATTCAGACATGCACTTAATTTTATCTTCATAAGACCGTGGATACAGAAACCATTCTGTAGCCGCCATACTGCTTAGGAGAGAATTCCCATCCTGAGGAGTAAAACAAAAACCCGTAATCTCATTGTTATTTCTTACATTAAGAGTTTGCGTCACGACCACAGTTTGATTCAAAATTCTTCCGTAATGACCATGATCTCTTCCGAACGAAAAAACCGTACTGGTCATGTCTTTTTCAGTTAAGGCAACTAAAGGATTTTTTTCGAGTTTATCCATGACTTCATTCATGGTTGTAGGTTCTTTCACTCTCAAATGAAACCACACCACATGCATATATTGACTGTTAACCTTCATGGCTGATGAAAATAAATTCAAATCCATATCCAAAGTGCTGAAAAGTCCAGCGGCATCTGCTGCATGGTGTGATCCATAAATCAGATCACTATGTTTTCCTACCTGTGGAGCAGGAATAAATCCGCCAGCCTGACTTATATCAGTGGCTCGGCGAACACACACAAAAATCCCTTCCTTTAGATTATCCGGATCATTATTCACAGCTAAAGTATTGGTAATACATGACAAATTGTGAGTATTACAGGATACGATTTGAATAAATTGATCCCCCTGAATCAATGCCTCATCATTAATTCCATGAGCATATTTTTTACCAAATCCATCCTCACTTCCCTGAGCTAAAAAACCGCTTACACTATCACTGAATTTTGAATAATATTTTTCTTTATTCTTATGTCCGATCCCTTTGGGAGTACAATCTATGACAACCGATGCCCGTTTTATAGCTTCTTCCGTTTCAAAATCAGCTTCCATCCCCATTTCTTTAAATGAATTGGATTTGTTTTCATCAACCGCCAATCTAGCTCCCCGGCGGACTAAATCAATAACCTTTGATTTATCTGAGATAAGGGGAGTATTCTTGTGAAATGTCACATCGTCAATCCCAAGCTGATCACGATAATCACATAAAAGTCCAATGAGTGGTTCACCAATCGTACCGGTTCCAACGATATGAACATTCTTTCGCTTCATTTAGTTACTCCCTATTCGAACCTGAGGATCTTGAAATAAAAAAATTTTCTTTTCTTAATTGAAATAAAAACCATCCAATAATAAATAAGATTATTATTATTAAAGAAGCGATAAAGTTAAAAAAGAAATTATATATCATGATGTTGAAATCTTTCTCCCAGTTTTATTACATGTGTTCGGAACAGCAACATTAAAAAATACAAGCAGGTGAAGGTAAATAATGAATACAAAAACAATAACTGAATAGTTGTTTCCGATTGAGCAACAACAGTTCTTGGAGGATGAGATTGGAATTCTGACGCCCACATGTCCACTGCAAAATAAATGATAGGAACATCTGCAAAAGCAATAATTCCTAATACTGCCGAAATACGAGATACTTTTTCAGGGGTTCCTCCAAAAGAACGAATCATAAAATATCCCACATAAATTAAAAACAGGATTAATGTTGTGGTTAGGCGAGGTTCCCAGCTCCATGCTTTGCCCCAAACCGGATTTGCCCATATGGGACCTGTTATTAAAACCAGTGCGGTAAACAAAGTCCCGATTTCGGCAGCTGCCAATCCTAAACGATCCCATCTTCTTTGATTTTTCAATAAAAATAAAATCCCTGCTGCCATCACAATAAAATAAGATAGAAAAGCAGTCCAGGCTGAAGGAACATGTAAATAAAATATTTTTTGAGCCCAATGTTGGTCAGCTATCATGGGGGAATAAAAACAGATCAAAATACTATTTATCAAAAACAAACCTGCCACACAAATTAGACAAATCATAGGGATTCGCTGGGAGAAAAACAGCATCATTCCTCCATAAGATAATCAAACAATCCATATCCTAAAAGTGCGAAAACCACACAATAAGTGGATATGATTAAAATCCAAATTTCCCACTCCGTGATAGGTAATCCCTGAAGTAACCCTTGGGTCGCTTTTGTCAGTGAAATGATAACCGGAGATAGGAGAGGAAACATCAGTAAAGGTACCAATACATTACTCATTCTTGAACTGAGGGTAAGGCCAGAGATAAACACTCCCGTTACCAGAATACTTAGGTTCCCCAGAATTAATAAACCAAAAGAAAGAACAGGTAGGTTAAAGAATGATACATGAAATAAAAACCAAATTAGAATGATCAAAACACTCTCAATAATACTCAGATAAACCAATCCGATGATTGTCTTAGTAAAAAAAATCAGGCCTCTGTCCACAGGCGCAGAAGACAATAAAGATATGGCATTAAAGGTCAGTTCATGGAAAAACATGCGATTTATTCCCAAAACGGACACAAACAAAACGGTCATCCAAAAAAAACCTGGAATAATGGACACAATTTGTTCTTCAGAAATATTTAATGAAAATGCAAAAGTAACGATCATTATCATTCCGAAGGAAAGCATGGAGAAAAATGCCTCCTTTGTACGGAAATTTATTTTGAATTCATGACACAAAAGGGTATTAAACAACATCATTAATTCTTTATTTCGTCAACGGAACTATTTCCACTTAAAACATTTTGAATCGGGATTTTAATTTCATCAGATGTGGGTTCATCCAGAACAACCTGATGTTCGTCCAGCAGAATCACTCGACTGCATGATTTTAAAACCCAGTCAACGGAGTGACATACGAAAACCATTGATTTCCCTCGTTCTTTCCAGTTTTCAATCCGTTTTTCCACCATGCAAATTCCCTTTTCATCCAATCCGTTAAAGGGTTCATCAAAAAGGAGTATTTTCCATGGGATCAATTCAGCTGCAGCAATCTTCAATCTCTGAAGCATCCCTTGAGAAAAAAACCGAATGGGTTTGAATTTCACACTTCTCAATCCGACTTTTTCAATAACGTCCTCGATAATTGAACTGGATGTTTGTAATCCATACAAAGAGGTACACAATGATAGATTTTCAAAACAGGTATATACAGAATAGAAACCCGGTTCATGCCCAAGATAAAAAAAATCTTTTCTGGAGGAAGGATTATTTACACTCAATTCAACGGAATTAAATTTTACTTTCCCTCCATTTGGAAGAACCAAACCGGTTAATGTTTTCAGCAGTGTGGTTTTCCCTGCACCGTTCTTTCCCATAACCGCAACGATATCCCCTTTTTGAATATGGAAAGAAATGTTTTCTAATACCGGTTTATGATAATAAAATTTTGAGAGGGTTTTAACGGTCAACATAATCGAGGAAAATTTTAATCCTGTGATAATTTTTCAAAGATTTGGGATACTTCTTTTTTTAATTTTAATCTGGTTTTCTCAAAATCTTCTTTTGAAATATTTCCCAGATCATAATCCATTTCCAATTCCTTTATCTGCTTGTAAAGTATTGACTTTTCTCGCAGAAGAGATTGTTTATCATCAAGGTCTGTATTCTTCTCCAAATCGTAAGATATTAAGGGATGAATCGCAAAAATTGTAGAACCGATGAACATAAGCATTACGAAAACTATATCCAAAATCACTTGCTCCTCTTTGGTTTAAATGCTACTAAGGCACCGATTGCCAAAACAATTCCACCAATCCAAACCCAGCGTACCAGCGGATTAATCATTATTTTTAAATATGCCGTATTTGAAGATTCATCCACAGCATTAAAAACCGAATAAATATCTTTGTTTAAAAGACTGAAAATATCCAATTCACTATGGGGTTGACGTCTGTTTTCATCAGGAGACCGATGAAAATATATTCGTTTTTCCGGATGAAGAGTGGTTAAATACTCACCGTGGATATCGGTAACCCTGATGTCTGCAATCCAGGCAAAATGATTGGGTCGTTCAGATGGTTCAATCTGTTTTAATTCAAAACGGTATCCTCCTAATACTTCACTTTGTCCCAGGGAAATTCCAAATTCTTTTTCCTGATTAAACGCCAGTCCGGTGAATCCGATGAACATACACACAATCCCTAAATGGACGATATATCCTCCGTATCTACTGCGATTCATAGATATCATTTTTTGAAGAGATAATAAAATGGAATCACCAGTTTTTCTTCTTCTAATCCGAATTCCCTGAACGAATTCCTCCATTATGGCAGAAATGACAAAAACAGATAAGCTGAGGGTTATCAACACATAATTTCTGAGATCATATAACCAGAACACAGGAACAGAAAAAAACAGCATAAGAAGGGGGAGAGAAAAATTCTTTTTCATGTTTGTTAAGGAAGTTTTCCTCCAGGCAAGGAGAGGACCAATTCCCGTTAACCCTAATAAAATGAGTCCAATCGGTGTATTAACCTGATTGTAAAATGGAGGGCCAACAGTAATTTTTGTCCCGTTCACTGCTTCAGACAGTACCGGGAATATCGTGCCCCAGAATACGGTAAAACATAATACCACAAAAATGACATTGTTGAATAAAAAGCCACTTTCCCTTGATGAGAATGACTCCAATCGTCGTTGCGTTTTTAGGTGTGGAAGTCGATAAATTATTAAAATTATGGACACTGCCAGAATTATCACTACAAAACCTAAGAATATCGGTCCCAAGGAAGATGCCGTGAATGAATGGACAGAAGACATGACCCCGCTTCGAGTAAGAAACGTTCCGAAAATGGTTAACGTAAATGTAAGGGTTATCAGAGTCACATTCCAGACTTGTAGCATATTTTTCTTTTCCTGGATCATGATGGAATGGATAAAGGCTGTCCCTGTAAGCCAGGGCATGAACGAAGCATTTTCAACAGGATCCCAAGCCCAATACCCACCCCAGCCTAACTCCTGGTACGCCCACCAGCCTCCCAAAATGATTCCGCAGCTTAGAAAAAACCAGGCAACATGTGTCCATCTCCTAATAGTTTTCAATAGTAAAGCATTTGAATTACCCTGTAATAATCCTGCAAAAACAAATGCGAAGGGGACGGTAAAGCCCACAAATCCCAGATAAAGCGTTGGAGGGTGAATTGCCATGGTGACATTTTGGAGGAGAGGATTTAACCCAAGTCCATTGACCAATATAAAATCAGTTTCTGTTGGTTTGAATGGATTTGTGATAAAATTGGTGAGCAAAAGAAAAAATAACTGTACAATATTTAGGATAATAAATACCCATGGCATAAAATGACCATGTTTGGATTTATTTTGGAATACCACAAAAAGACAGTAAAAAGATAATACAGCCTGCCAAAATAGAAGGGAACCAGATTGTCCTGCCCACAATGCTGTAATTTTATAAAAAAATGGTGTTTCTATCGATGTATAATGAGCCACATAGTCCACATTTAAATCGCTGATTATCAGTAGCCGAACAAGAATTAAAGTGGCAAATAAACTTAAAACGTTAACAATCATCACCATATTCCTTCCGGAATGGTAAAGGAGATTATCTTTCGTTTTTATTGAAATAAATAATAGGACTGTAGATAAAATACAAAATCCAAAAGCAAGATTTAGGGCAGTACTGCCTACAACTGGCGTCATAATTCTTTTAAATTATAAGACCTTTCTGTCCTCAAATCTCCCTCATAGCGGGAAGCACATTTAGTCTGAAGATTCTCAGCACGAAAAACTCCGTTAATATAATTTCCGGTAACAATCACCTCCGCTTCATCCTTGAATAAGTCAGGACGGATACCGCTGTAATGAACAGGCAAATTATTTTCTCCCTCTTTCAAATGGAATTCAACGTTTAGTTTATTTTCTTCTGAAATTTGGATTGAACCTTCTTTCACCAACCCGCCTAGTTTGATTTTTTCACTCACAGGATGTGTGGTTAATTCTGCGATGGAAAGGAATTGAATTAATCCGGATTGATTCCCAATTTTTCCAGATGAAACCCAATACACCCAAAATAAGATGACGCAAGAGATTCCAAAAATGACTATACTAAATTTTCTTTTTCCTGAGGGCATTTTATTCCACTAAATTTTATTAAAAGACAGATCCTTCCTGCCATTCACCGAATACAGGTTTCATCGCCTGAACTATTTCTCCCAAAGTTGCCAGAGACTTTGCCGCCTGGATGAGCGGAGGCATAAGATTATCCCCATTTTTACACGTCTCAGTGATTTTTATTAATGACTTTTGAAATGCATCCTGATCCCGTTCCTGCCGTATTTTTTTCAGATGTTGGGATTGTTGGTGTTGAGTTTCTTCACTCATGGTGAGTATGGGAATATCAATTGTCTCATCTTCATTAATAAAATCATTAACACCCACAACAATTCTTTCATTTGAATCAATTTTTCGTTGATAATCTGAAGCTGCTTTGGCAATTTCACGTTGAAAATACCCATCCTCAATTGCTGGTATGACCCCTCCTAGTTCTTCAATCTTTGTGAAATATTTTTCAGCTTCCTTTTCCAATGTATCCGTTAAGGATTCCAGATACCAGGAACCTCCTAAAGGATCAACTACATTGGAGAGTCCGGTTTCAAAAGCGATTAACTGCTGGGTCCGCAAGGCGATCTGAGCGGCTTTTTCTGTGGGTAATGCCAGGGTTTCATCCATGGAATTAGTATGGAGGGATTGGGTTCCGCCCAGCACTGCCGCCATAGCCTGAAATCCGGTCCTGGCAATATTTATTTCAGGTTGTTGAGCTGTGAGGGAGCATCCTGCAGTTTGAGTGTGGAACCTCAGTTTCCATGATCTCGGGTTTTGGGCATTATACTTGTTTTTCATGTTCCTTGCCCAAATTCTCCTTGCTGCTCTATATTTAGCGATCTCCTCAAAAAAATCCAGATGAGAATTAAAAAAGAAGGAAAGTCTCGGTGCAAAATCATCTACATTCATTCCTGCTTTCACCGCATGATCCACATAAGTGAATCCATCGGCCAAGGTAAAAGCCAACTCCTGAGCTGCAGTTGAACCGGCTTCCCGAATATGATATCCGCTGATTGAGATTGTATTATATTTTGGCAAATATTCTGTACAATACTGGATCATATCCGTTATGATTCGCATGGAGGGTTTCGGAGGGAAAATCCACTCTTTCTGGGCGATGAATTCTTTTAAAATATCATTCTGGAGTGTCCCCTTTAATTGATCCAGATCAACACCTTGATTTTCAGCAGCAGCAATGTAAAAGGCTAATAAAATGACAGCAGGACCGTTTATAGTTTGAGAAACGGAAATATTGCCCAAATCAATTCCTTCGAACAATCGTTCCATGTCCGGGAGTGATGCCACATTGACTCCGCATTTCCCTACTTCCCCTTCAGACATGGGATCATCCGGATCGTATCCCATTAACGTAGGCATATCATAGGCAACGGACAATCCTGTCTGCCCTTGATACAATAACAAAAGATACCTTTGATTTGTTTCCTCTGGTGTTCCGAAACCGGAAAATTGTCTCATAGTCCAGAGTTTTCCCCTATAGAGATTTGGGTGAATTCCCCGGGTAAATGGGTATTGCCCCGGAAATCCAAGATTATTCAAATATTCATTTTCATTATCTTCCGGATAATACAGAAGGTTTACCGACTCACCGCTAACTGTATCAAAATTATAGGATCGGTTCTTAGATGACTGAGCTGCCGATTTCCATTTTTCTTTTGCATTTTGAAAAAGATTTAATTGTTCACTCATAAATTATTCCATTTGTAAACCCGTTCTTTGTTTTCTGAATGCTTGAATTCCTTCTACCAGCATCCAGAGTATCAATCCAATTAATATAATATCAACAAAGAACAAAATCATGTTGTTTTGAAAAAATGATCCTGCCTTTAAAAATAAGGTCATCAAGGTGATGATTGTTATAAATCCAAAGGGAATCAATAAGGGTAATATAGGTTTTCTTTCAGCAAAAAAATAAAGGCAAATAATTAAAAGTGTTAATGCAGCCAGCATTTGATTACTAGCGCCAAAAATCGGCCATAATACCCATCCTGCCTGTGTGGGATTTCCTGTGATTGGATCTGATACCGTCCACATTGCTAAAAGCATTGCGGGAATGATGGATAATATAGTCGCAGGAATTCTTTTTTGAAAAAACGGGAATGACAATTCTGCGGAGATCTCCGAAATGATAAATCGTTGAATCCGGGTAGCTGTATCCAATGTTGTTGCTGCAAAAGAAATTACCAACACCGCCATAACTGTATTTGCAAACCCCCATGAAAATCCCAATTGCTGGATAAATGCTCCTCCTCCCAGTACAAAAGCTTTAGCTTTATTGGCGGCGGCATGGGACCAACTGTCATAGTACAAGTCCCAACTCAATTTATCCACATGACCAATTGATGGAAGATCACAATTTGTGACAAGTGCTATTCCTGCTACGGCAGCCAATGTGGAAGCCAAAGCCAAGGTTCCCTCACCCAACATACCACCATATCCGATATACCTGCTGTCTTCAACTTTGTCCAATTGTTTGGAAGTCGTTCCCGATGAAACCAACCCGTGGAATCCACTGATCGCACCACAGGCAATTGTGACAAACAAAAACGGAAAAAGTGGGGGTGCATCCGGTGCAGTCAACCGGAACGCCGGAGCTTCAATTATTGGTCGTGCAATAAAAAGCCCGGTGTAAATCATTAATAAACCGACTATGAGCTGATGACTGTTAATAAAATCACGAGGTTGCAGCAATAACCACACCGGTAATAAACTTGCAATACCGGCATACACAAGTAATAGGATGATCCAAAGATTGGTCTGGTCAACCGTGGATAATCCAACATTTTCAAACGACAGGGGATACTGTGTGCCTACCCATACAAATCCATATAGAACTCCCAGTGCAATTAAGGATAAGACAAATGAATTGTATTTTTTTTTATAAATAAGCCATCCGATTACCAATGCAATTAAAATTTCAATATTAATGGGAAGTACTGCAGCAGGAATTGAAACAAACAGATTAGCAATGACCATGGAAAATACCGCTAATACAAGCCAGGTTAGCATGAGAACAAAAAAAAGAAACATCATTTTGGATCTCTGATTAATAACCTTCTCAGCGATCCTTGGAATAGATCGCCCTTTTTCCCGAATGCTAATTACCAAGGCACCAAAATCATGAACAGCTCCCATAAATATTGTGCCTATAACAACCCACAAAAATGCTGGGAGCCACCCCCAAAAAGCGGCAATACAGGGACCTACAATTGGCGCTGCCCCTGCAATTGATGTAAAATGGTGGCCAAATAAAATATGTTTGCCTGTGGGAACAAAATCTAACCCATCTTTATAAAGGTGGGCAGGTGTTGGTGAATCGGTGCGATTCAAACCATATATTTTTTTTCCTATGAATCGGGAATAATATTTATAGCCCAGACCGAAACAAATCAACCCGATCAAAGCCAAAACTGCTGAGTTCATTACACACTGACAGGAATATTTTCCATAATTTTTTTAACAGACGATATAATTCCATTTTCCGTTAATCCTTTAACCTCTAATAAAACGTCTCTTGGACCATGGTCAACAAATGAATCTGGAAGGCTTAAGATTTGAACTCTTTTATCACCTGGCTGTCCTGCAAGAAAACTGGAGATTCCTTCGCCAAAACTGCCTGTTTGCACACCTTCTTCTACTATCAGAAATGAAGTAAATCTATTGGCGAGATTTTGTAAACATTGCAGATCAACAGGTTTTATAAATCTACAATTCACCACTTCACATGATATATCCTCTAGTTCCAGTTGACTGGCTGCCTTCAAAGCAGGGTAAACCATGGAGCCCACAGCTAATAGTGCTAAATCTTTTCCGGTTTTGAGTGTTTCCCAGCTTCCGATCGGTAATAATTCCGCCTGGCCATTTTCATCAAATTGGATTGAGGAGGATTTTGGATAACGTATGGAAAATGGTTGATCGGTTTGCTCCAGTGCAGTGTAAAGTAAATGCCTGAATTCGTTCCCATCCTTCGGTGCCGTCACGATCATGTCTTGAATACACTTCAAATAAGCAATATCCAATGCGCCATGATGGGTGGGGCCGTCTTCCCCAGCAATACCTGCCCTGTCCATACAAAATATGACTGGAAGATGCTGAATGGCTACATCATGAACGATTTGATCGTAGGCTCGTTGGAGGAATGTGGAATAAATCGCAACGATGGGGCGTACTTTTTCAGTTGCCATTCCTGCAGCAAATGTAACGGAATGGGCTTCTGCAATTCCCACATCAAAAAATCGGTTCGGGAATTCTTCCGAATATTTCACCAAACCGGTTCCCTCTTTCATTGCAGCAGTGATACAGACTGTATCTTCCCGGTTTCGGGCAATTTCGCATGACAATTTTCCAAACACATCCTGAAAAACAGGGGCAGAGGGTTTGTGATTCTCTTTTTGAATTTTAGATGGTTTCTCACCATTGGGTTTGACGGCATGAAATTTCACAGCATCATCATGATATTCACGATTTTCTACATTCATGGAAACCAAACCCTTCCCTTTTTTAGTAAGGACGTGGAGTAATGCCGGTGTTTTGAGGACACTTATATTTTTTAAGGTGCGGACCATTTCACTCAGATTATGACCATCAATCGGACCAAAATATCTGAATCCCAGTTCCTCAAACAAAATACCCGGTACCAGCATATTTTTTAGACTTTCTTCTGATTTTCGGATGAATTTGCGGGTAATATCTTTTCCTAAAGGTAACGATCCGGTCAAATTCCAGATTT
This sequence comes from uncultured bacterium, assembly GCA_964518835.1. Taxonomy (GTDB): domain Bacteria; phylum Fidelibacterota; class Marinisomatia; order Marinisomatales; family AB-629-J13; genus AB-629-J13. Next base: position 1,741 of record CAZFKU010000003.1, on the reverse strand, counting down.
CATCACGGATCCTATTGTACAGAGGATTGGTTACTAAACGATTAAAATAAGAATTTAATGCACCTACATTGGGTGAAATTGACATTTCATTATCATTGAGTATGACTAAAAATTGTTTTCGTCTCAATCCTGCATTATTCAATCCTTCAAATGATAGTCCGCCAGTCATTGCCCCGTCTCCAATTACTGATACAACTTTATAGTTTTTTTTATTGTGATCCCGGGAAACAGCAATTCCAAAGGCTGCTGATATTGATGTTGATGCATGACCTGCACCAAATGTATCGTATTCACTTTCAGAAATTTTTAAAAATCCACTGAGTCCTTTATATTGTCTAATGGTTTTTAATTGTTCATATCTCCCTGTCAGGACTTTATGAGCATAGGCTTGGTGACCGACATCCCAAACAATTTTATCACGAGGTGTATCAAAAACATAATGTAATGCTGTGGTCAATTCTACCACACCTAAGGTTGGTGCTAAATGACCTCCAATTTCCGTAATCGTAGAAATGATGTATTCCCTTAATTCGTCGTTTACCTGCTGTAAATCTTTTAATGATAAAGATTTTAAGTCTCGAGGGGATTGAATCTGTTGTAATAACTCAGGCGACATGGGACATCACAAAATTTGAATGGTTCGTTTTTTTAACGGGTGTAGAAAATGCCAAACGATGAAAAATCGGTTCATTATTTAATTCAGGATGGAATCCCAAACCAATATGAATCCCCTGACGGACAGCCACAGGTTCACCGTCTAATTTTGCCAATACTTCTACATTTTCACCAAATTTTGAAATTTTGGGAGCACGAATAAATGTTCCCTGAATTGTGGATTCATTTTTAATCAAATCCATATTTGCAGTGAATGAATGGACTTGCCGACCAAAAGCATTTCTTTCAATTTTGATATCCAATAATCCCAGTGTACTTACCTTTTTGTCCGATGATTCCCTGCTCATCAAAATCAGTCCTGCACATGTACCCAAAATGGGATGAGTTTTTGCAAATTCTTTTAGCGGAACGAAGAGACCGGTTGCTTTCAGTAATTTTGTAAGGGTCGTTGATTCGCCACCGGGGATGATCAATCCATCTATTGAGGAAAAATCTTTTTTATATCGCACACGAACACAATCCCACCCTAGGTTTAACAAAAGGTGTTCATGTTTTAAAAAATCTCCTTGTAAAGCAAGGATCCCTATTTTCATTTAATTGTCTTTAGGTTGGGTTTAATAAAATAATTACCAACCCCGATTTTGGAGTCGCTCTTCTTCTGGAATTTCGGACATTTCCAATCCTTTCATGGCTGCTTTCAAGTCGGAAGACGATTCCACAAGTTTTTCCGGATCATCATAATAGGTGACAGCCTCTACGATCGCCTTGGCTCTGGACGCAGGATCCTCACTCATGAAAATTCCTGAACCTACAAATACAGATTCTGCTCCCAACTGCATCATTAAGGATGTGTCAGCAGGTGTTGCGATTCCTCCGGCAGCAAAATTTGGTACGGGTAATTTTTTCAGCTTTGCCACTTGTTGAACTAAACTGAATGGAGCTCCTAATGATTTGGAGATTGCCATAAGTTCTTCCTCACCCATAACGGATAATTCTTTAATCTGTGATTGTACTTTGCGCATGTGCCTTACTGCTTCCACTATGTTTCCGCTGCCTGCCTCTCCTTTTGTTCGGATCAGAGCAGCACCCTCACCAATTCTTCTTAATGCTTCTCCTAAATCCCTGG
>CAZFKU010000002.1:69041-80350 GCA_964518835.1 uncultured bacterium | reverse complement strand
GAAGGAAAGGGACTCATAATCCGTTGGTCCGGGGTTCGAATCCCTGAGGGCCCACATAAATTTGTAATTTAATAATGTCAAACATCCTCATCATAAGCGCTACCTCCAATAATAATCTTCATTTAGCTGAAAACATTAAAAGTTTAGCTGATAACGAAAATATAAATACTGAACTTATTAATCTTGAGAATTATAGTCTTCCTCTTTATACTCCTGAAATATACCAAAACGGAGTTCCGGAAAATGTACATTCTTTGATAGACCAGTTCCAGAAAACGGATGCGTTTATTGTTTGTGCCCCTGAGTACAATGGCAGTATCCCTCCTATCATAACAAATGTCATTGCCTGGATCACAGTTTCAACAAATCAGTGGCGGGAGGTGTTCAGCGGAAAAGTAGGGTTGATTGCTACTCACAGCGCAGGAAGCGGTCAAAATTTTCTCCGTTCCATGCGAATTCAGTTGGAGCACTTAGGAGTTATTGTTCTTCCAAGAACCATCGCTGTTACAAACCATACTGGTTTTAATTCTAACTCCAGCCGAAGCAAAATAAAGCAACTGAAAAAACTGATAAAACCGTAGTTCAAATTCGTTTTGCTGTCGTAACTTTTCGATTGGTGATTATAAAATAAGAGTCGAAAATGTCAAAACCATCTGAAATCACACTGCTCCACAAATTAGGATTTGTTTACATCCATTTTTCATCTTCAACAGATGATTTGTTATCGGCTAGGGAACTTGACATTATCCTCGACAAAGTGGATTATTTTATTTCTTCCGAAGAACATCATTACAGGCAAACCTATCATGTTCTGACTGACGTATTGAACTGGTATATGACGCTGAACATTGATGAAAGAGAAAGTGAATTCATGAATTTTGTAAATGATTTGAATTCAGAACTTCAGGAAAAAAATAAATCGTACTGTCTGAATAATTTAAAAACCCTGTCTGAAGCTGACGGTATCAACACCAAGGAGGTTTCCCTGATTGATCAGGTAAAATCTGTCTGGTCATAAATCCTTCCCCATATTTTTATAGAGCAATGACTATAAAATGAAATTACCCTCAATTTTATTTTTCTACCTCCTTATAATCACTCCTGTTTTTTCCATAACCGGTTACGTCCGCTTCGCAGACGCTTCATTCTGCATGGATGATTGTTCCTTATACTACCTTGAGGATGAATACGGGGAATTTCTCACCTGGATCACTCATCTGGACAACATTGATATGCTGGTTCCATATACTGACAGATTTGTTGAAATCGAAGGTGAGGAAGTATGGTGTGTAGAATGTGGTGCCATTGATGTAACCTCCATCGAAATTTCCGATGAGTGTGAATTTCCGGTGGACTGTTTTGCTGACCCCTGCACTGTGGAATTTTGTCCTGAATTTCCTGAGGCAGAGTGCATTCCTAATTATTGTGAAGGATGCTGGGCAGATTATTATCTGGATGGAGAATTTCTGGATTGCAGTGTCCAGACCGATTGCATTGATTTAACGGGAATTGATTTTGGTGCATGCGACATGGTATTGGGGATTGGATGGATTAATGAAAATTGTGAATACATTTCCGGTTGTGACTGGGTAGTAGATGGTATTGATTATTCCAGTGCTTTTTTTGATTCAATGGAAGAATGTTATGAAGCATGTGAGAATTCAGCTCCAACAGAGACTGTTACTTATTCCGTTCAGCAGGGCTGGAATCTGATTGGATTACCAGTAGAAGTAGAAAATTCATCATATCAAGTCTTATTCCCAAACACTGTAGAGGGAACACTTTACTCATTCAACGGTGGGTATATTACAGAAGAATATTTTATTCCCGGAACCGGGTATTGGCTTCGATTTCAACTGGATGAATCGGTTATAGTTTCCGGGACTCATATAAATAATTTGACTATAAATTTATTCCAAGGCTGGAATTTGATTTCAGGTTTAAACCAAATAACCAACATTGAAAATATATATGATCCGTTTAATCTCATAGTACCCGGAACATTTTATGGATTCAATAATGGTTATGAAGAAGTTTTTCAATTAAGTCCGGGGGAAAGTTACTGGGTACGATCAACTCAATTAGGTGTAATTCATATCAATTTTGAATAGGATAAGTATCTTGGTTTAATTGAATAGATAATAGTCCGTTTATTGACTATACTATATCTATTCCATCAACCTAAATTAATAATTATGATGCTTTCCCAGCTAGTTTATTCTAATTGAACATTCTTCTTCTCGAACCTTATTTCACCGGTTCCCATCGTTCATGGGCAGAAGAGTATAAAAAATACAGCAAGCATGATATAACCATCCTGTCTCTTCCCGGCAGATTCTGGAAATGGAGGATGCATGGAGGGGCAGTTACTTTGGCAAAGGAATTCACTAAATTTGATAAATCATTTGAGCTCATTTTAGCAACTGATATGCTGGATCTAACAACTTTTTTATCATTAACTCGGAAAATGACCTCTCACATTCCCACCGCAATTTATTTCCATGAAAATCAATTGTCCTATCCCTGGTCTCCGGACGATAGAGACATAATTGAAAAACGGGATAAGCATTACAGATTCATTAACTATTCTTCTGCTTTAACTGCTGACCATTGTTTTTTTAATTCCGAATATCACCGAAAATCATTCCTTTCAGAATTACCTAAATTATTAAAACATTTTCCGGATTTTAATGAGTTGGATTCCATTGAGGAAATTGAAACAAAAAGCTCTGTTCTATATCTTGGATTGGATTTAAAGCGGTTTGATAAATTCAAATCGAGACAAAATGAAATTCCAATAATATTATGGAATCACCGCTGGGAATTTGATAAAAATCCGAAAGATTTTTTTAATTTGTTAAATCGGTTAATTGCAAACAAATTGGATTTTAAAGTCGTTATTTTAGGTGAGAATTTTTCAGAAGCACCCCATGAATTCAGAAATAATATAGATAAATTAGGCGACAAAATATTACACACCGGTTATGTTGATTCCTCAGAAGAATATGCTGACTGGCTATGGAAATCTGATATTTTACCTGTCACAAATATTCAAGATTTTTTTGGTGCAGGCATCATGGAAGCAGTGTATTGTGGATGTTATCCAATTTTACCACATCGTCTTACATATCCTGAATTATTCCCAACAGAAACTTTTTATTTGGATGAAAATGAATTATTTGATAAAACTGTTTTTGCATTAAAAAATATTGAAACCATAAGGGAATCAAGTCTCCAAAAAACCGCTCTAAAATTTGATTGGAGCGGAATGGCTCCAACTTACGATGCTGAAATGGAATCCGTGAGAAAAATATTTACCGTCCCCTGAAAAGTTATGAGGAAATAGGATTGATTTTGAAATACAGTAGCTTTTCTCTGGCTTACTGAAAAATGTTTGTGAGATTACTTTTATTACTCCTTTTTTGTTTCTGTTGCGGATCGGGACAGAAAAACACTCCTGAAAAAAAAGGCAGTGTTTCTGAAACTCAAAATCAATGGTGGCTCAAGGAAGCTGACAGGATGGTAACTGCCCAAATTGAAAGTCGGGGTGTCCGGGACACATCAGTCCTTCGTACCATGCGGGAAACACCACGTCATCTTTTCGTTCCGGCATACCTGGAAAATTTAGCTTACATTGACCGTCCCCTGCCCATCGGAGAAGGGCAGACGATCTCTCAACCCTATATCGTTGCACGAATGACGGAACTCTTACAACTTAAGGGAGGCGAAAAAGTATTGGAGATCGGGACTGGATCCGGATATCAGGCAGCGGTTTTGTCACCTCTTGTAAAGGTAGTGTACACCATTGAAATTGTAAAATTGCTGGCTGACAGCGCAAAAAAACGGATAAAAAAACTTGGTTATGAGAACGTGACGGTAAAATGGGGAGACGGATATAAAGGTTGGATAGAACATGCTCCTTACGACCGTATCATTGTAACGGCAGCACCGGATAAAGTACCGCAGGCTTTGATTGATCAGTTGAAAATTGGAGGTTTGATGGTGATTCCCGTAGGTGCTTACTATCAAGAATTGAAAGTGTTCACGAAAATAAATGAAATTGAAATAAAAAAGGAAAGTATCATACCGGTGCGATTTGTTCCCATGGTTCATCCTGAAGAACCTTTTTCCGATGACTAATCCTTAATTTATCCCCTGCTCCTGCAGGGTCAATTAGCTCAGCCAAAACCGCTTTGAACAGGTGTTGAACAGCCTGGTTTTTCACAGGCAGGTTCGAAGGATGATCCCACTGAAACAGCAGGTGCAGACAACTGTTTTTCTGCTTTATTTTCTCCGCAATTTGGACAGGTGATCTTATCATCAGGAATCGCACTGGAAAAAACCAGGTCCTCAAATATCTCCCCGCAGGAACAGCACTTGTAATCGTACATAGGCATCGGTTCGATTCCTATACGTAATCTAATGCTGTTTTAATAATTGCATTCACCCGCTGGGCGAGGTCATTTATGTCCTCATTTTGAAACCTATCAGACATAATGGTTGCATCAAAGGCGGTGACAGTAGTTGTTCCGTCTTCATTTTCCCATACCACGACATTACAAGGCATGAATAGACCAACACCTTTATCGCTGTTTAGCGCTTCCAATGCTAATTCAGGATTGCAAGCCCCCAGGATTGTATATTTACTGAACTCTTTATCCAGTTTTTCTTTTAAGGTTTCCTTGACATTCACTTCTGTCAACACACCAAATCCCTGATCCATTAATGCTTCCCGGGTTCTGGCTTCCACTTGTTCAAATGAATCTTTAATTATTCTCTGATAGCCGTATTCCATGCGTTAATTCCTTTTAAAATAAATGGCAGATTAAATAATCCACCTCGATTACCTGTTCTCTGCATTAAGGGAATTCAATTCTTTTCGCATTTCGGAAATCTCCAATAATAAACCTGAAACATCCTCTCCTGATTTTTCCTGTTCCCGTAATTTTATCCTGGCTTTTTCAATTTTCAATTTAACAGGCCCTGATTTCAGTGAATTGATACAATCCTCTATTGTTCTGTCCACCTCTTCCGGTACAGATAAATCCAGTAGAATTCCCGCTACTGTTTCCTGCTCATCTTTAGCTTCAAAATTCTGAAGTACTGCTCCGTAATCCACTTCTTCATACTGGCTGAAAAAAAACTCCGCCAGTTTTTTTAATACTGGTGAAGTAAAAAATTCCAGCATAACAGAGTCACGAATTTTTTGACGGACATTCAAGTCTTCCCCCGCTAAAAGTTTTACCAATTCCAGTTGGGCTTTTTCACTCCTGGATGAAAAAAGGGTCGGTCTCTTGATATTATGATCAGTCCTTGGTTTCCTTTTCCGGCGCTGTTCCTTTTCAGCAACAGCAAGAAGGTCTCGTTCATGAATCTGCAGTTCATCTGCAATGAAGCGAAATATTTCATTCCTTAAGATGTTGTCCTGTATTCCCACAACTTCTGTTACCATTCCACGGATAAATCCGGATCGCTCAGCAGGAGACATTTTTTTCACACCAGCCATTTGAATGTGATATGTGATTAGCGGTTCGGCAGTTTTTATTTTTTCATTGATTACTTCTGCACCATCCTGCCTTATCCAATCATCCGGGTCTAAACCATCTGGTACAGAAACAATCAATGGCTCGATACCTCCCCGTAAAAGTAAATATCCCGCCCTTACAGAAGCTTCCCTGCCGGCAGAGTCTCCATCATACATCAAAATAATTTTTTTGGTTAATTTTCTCACCTGATACACATGGTTCTCTGTAAAGGCAGTACCGGCAACTGCAAGTACATTGGTAATTCCTGCCTGATAAAGCTGTAAAAAATCCATATATCCTTCCACCAAAATACCCGTTCCGGTTTTATGAATAACTTTTTTGGTCTTGTTCAGACCGTAAAAAACCCGGTTCTTTGAGTATAAAACCGTTTCCGGAGAATTCATGTATTTCGCCGGATCTTCCTTATCCATGGTCCTGCCCCCAAAGGCAATTACCTGACCGCCGGGATTGTGAATAGGAAACATTAGACGGTTTCGAAATCGGTCAAACACACCTTTTTCTGTGCGGGTAAACAACCCTGATTTATCCATGATGTTTCCGGGTATTCCATTTTTTCGTGCCAGTTTCAGCAGATGGTCCCAGGAGTCAAAAGCAAATCCCAATTGGAAATCCTTTATTGTTTTTTTTGAAATACCTCTTTCCTTAAGATATTTCATCACCGGTTTTCCATTCACTGAATTCAGTGATTTTTGAAATTCCTCTGTTGCATTTGATAGAAAATCCCGCAACCTTTTCAATTCCTCCTGGTCTCTGTCGTCCTGCCCCAGTTTTACCTCAATTCCATAACGGTCTCCAAGGGTTTTTACAGCTTCCACAAAAGTCATTTTCTCATATTCCATTAAAAAATGAAATACGTTACCCCCTGCATTACATCCAAAACAATGATATATTTCCTTTGCGGGAGCTACACTGAAAGAAGGTGTTTTTTCATTATGAAAAGGACAGAGTCCAAAATAATTCTGTCCCCGTTTTTTAAGGTCAACAACTCCGGAAATTATGTCCAGAATATCCGTAGTCTGGAGTACTTGCTCAATCACTTCCTGTGAAATTCTGCTCATGGGTGTTTTTGTTTCCCGTCAGGTGCAAACCAATCCTCAATAAACCTGCTTCCGTTTAAAACCGGATCATCCCATCCAAAATGCTGGCAGACCGTTTTTCTCATATCCGAGAGTTTCGAAGCATATCTGAAATTAGATTGGATGATACTATTCCATCGTGAATCATTGAAAATTTCGATTCCCCAGATCACCAAAGCGAGGATCAGAACTCCTTTTACAAGTCCTGTAAAAATTCCCAACCATTGATTCAGTGGATTCAATCCTGCTGTTGAAATAAAAAACTCAATGAATTTGAATAAGACTTTGAAAAGGATTAGCAGGGGGAAAAAGAGTGCAGAAAATGCGATACCGATTAGGACGTAACCATGAACAGGTAACCAGTTTGAAAGCAATTCTCCTAAGCTGACATACAAAGACATGGAAATGACTACTGCCCCAGCTAACCCGGCTACATGCCCTATCTCTCCTGTGAGACCTTTTTTAAATCCCCGGTAGCCAAACCAGACGAGCATCATCCCCGCTAATGCATCAAGAAACGTCATTTCCTTATGATAAGAGCTCACTCACAATTGACTGCGCAGTTTTCCCGTCAATAAGTCCTCCACCGGCTTTCATGATCTGGGGCATGACTTTTCCCATATCTGCCATTGATGATGCTCCCGTTTCTGAAATAATTTTCTGAACCACTTCCCGAATGGATTTTTCATCCATCATCTTCGGCAGATAATGTTCTATGGTTTCTAATTCATTTTTCTCTTTCTTCACCAGATCGTTTCTGCTTCCTTTTTCAAACAGGGTAATTGCTTCATTTCGCTGTTTGGCAAAAGTTCTTAATTCTTTCAGTTCTTCTTCCTCACTTAACGCTTCCTGTTTATCTATTTGTTTTGCCTTTAATATGGAAAGTATAGTCCTGAGTGTAGAAGTTTTCTCCTTTTCTCCGGATTTCATCGCAGTATACATATCGGTTTGAATTCGTTCAAAATAAGACATTAATATTTTCCTTTAAGTTTGGTCAATTCTTTTCATTGCCATAAGCAGTTTATCCTGATTGATCTCCAATCCGATGAATCTGCGCCCCATTATTTTTGCTACAGATCCGGTTAAACCATAACCGCTGAACGGATCTACGATCCAACTTAATTTGAAACTGCTGGCATCCAATATTCGGGAGATAATTTCTGATGGGATTTCCTCATTTAATCCGGTTAAAATTTCATTTTCAGGAATGTCATCCCAGAAATTATTAAGTTCATCCTGTGGTTCCTCATCATCGGAATAAGTGATCATATTTCCATTAAAAAGGAATTCTTCAGATTTGGTAGCAAACCAGATATCTGCAAGAGTATTATTCCATCCCCTGGACTGTGTTTTATCAATTCCAGTGAGTTTCTGCCATGTGATCCGGGACTGTAAATGAAAATACTGGGAAATTAAACTATGGTACATCCCGGATTTTTTCCAATCACACATGAGATAAATGGCACCTGTGGATTTCAATATCCTTCGGGATTCTGCCAGCCAGTCTTCATTCCATTGATAATATTCACTCAAGGTGATGGGTGCTCCCATATTAACTCCCTCACGAATGGGGTCAAGCGGAGGATCTGCGATGATCAAATCCACAGATTTATCAGGAAGTCGTGACAGTCCATCTTTCGCATCGGCAAGGTATAATCCGTCTTCCAATTTCCCGCCGTCATGAAAAATTTCATCTTCTTTTCTCACAGCAGGAAGATACCGGTTGATCTCTGACAGAGTTAGCCCCTGAAATTCGGTAAGTGGTTCCGTAAAAAGAAGGTTTTGAGTGTCTTTTTCTTTCATAACCATAACTAAATTTATTCAAATTATGAATAACAAAAGCATAAACACATTGTGAATTTGAAGGCAGTATTTTTCCTCTTGTGAATTATAATTTTTGGAGTGAATTTTACATATGAGTAGAAAAAGGGTAAAAGTTCTTTTCGTCTGCACAGGGAATTCCTGCCGGTCTCAAATAGCAGAAGGATTACTTCGGGAAATGGGGGGAGATAAATATGAAGTGTTCAGCGCCGGTTCTCATCCCAGCCGTGTCCATCCCATGTCTATTGAAATTATGAAAGAGGCAGGAATTGATATTTCCAGTCACACTTCCGATCCTATTGATGATTACCTGAATTTGGGAATAGATGTGGTAATTACTGTGTGTGATTCTGCACAGCAGGTCTGTCCTGTTTTTCCCGGAGATGCTGCACAAATTCATTGGAGCATAGAAGATCCGTTCCAAGGGTGGGAATTTGAGAACAGTCAGTTGGATTCATTTCGAAAGACCCGTGAAATTATCAGGAAAAGAATTGACAATTTTATAAAACAGGGACATTGAGACATAAATTCTATTTTCTTATTTTAATTTTTCAGTGTCTAAGTATGGGACAGATTGTCATAACTGAAATTATGTATAATTTGGAAGGTTCAGACAGTCCCAATGAATTTGTCGAATTGTTTAATATTTCTCATTTGGACACCCTTGATTTGTCGGGATGGCGAATCCGGGATATTTATTCTGAAGACACATTAGAGGATTCTGGCTTTGGATTATCCATTGCACCACGAAATTTTGCACTCATTATGGAAGGGGATTATCAATTGGAATCGGGTCAGTATTCTGCAGTCATACCGGAAGGGACAGTCATCATGAAGGTGGATGATTCTTCCATCGGAAACGGGTTGTCCGCTTCTGATAGTGTGTATATCGTAAATTCAGATGGAGCAATTGTGGATTCTGTTGGGTGGTCAGAAAGTGGATTGGAAGGATTCAGCCTTGAAAGACGTTATTTTGAATTTCCTTCTGTTCCGGGGAATTGGCTCCCTTCTCTTGATTCTCTGGGAACTCCAGGATTGCCAAACAGCGTAGCCCCCTTGGAAACGGACGGTACATTATTGACTGACTCCATTTCTCACACCCCTGTTTTTCCAAGTGAAGATGAGGATATTTTATTTTCTATCCCAATAATAAACAATGGAAACAGCACGTTAGTTGGTTCAATTACTTTGTCTGAGACCGGTGAGGAATTAGTTGTTTCAACTTTTTCCGATCTGGAAATATTGGATACACTTACAATAAATGTCACAATCCCTACACAATCATCGGGAAGACATATTTTAAATATTGAACTGGTAATCGCAAATGACCTGAATTCTGGTGATAATTTTGCAATTGATACTTTGGAAGTGAGTTATTCTTTTGGATCTGTTGTTTTTAATGAATTCCTTTCTATTCCGGACTCCACTCAGATGGAATTCATTGAGTTATACAGTTTTGTTTCTGCAGATATGGAAGGGTGGTCTTTTTCAGATAATACAGCCGTTAAACGAATTCTTCCCCAATTTGTAACAGAGCCTAATGGTTTCATCGTTCTCACCGGGGATTCTATCATCATGTCCTCATTTTTAAATGAATCTCAATTTGTTGTTCCGGAAAACGGATTCCCGTCATTAAATAATTCCGGAGATAACCTCACATTATTTGACAGAACAGGGACAGTGATAGATTCCCTTGTTTACAATGAATACTGGGCGATAGAAGACCATCGCTCAACAGAAAAATTCCGCCCCGAATACACATCGAATATATTATCACGGTGGGGAGTTGCTGTTAATGAACAGAGAATGACTCCCGGCGCATTAAACAGCCTGTTCATAGAATCTGTTCCGACTGAAGGAAGTGTTCGTCTTGAGCCTAATCCCTTTTCGCCTGATGGAGATGGGATTGATGATGTTTTAGTCATCCATTATTCACTGCCATTTGAACAGGCAATTTTAAAGGTTGAAATATTCAACGTGAATGGAATTTCCATGGCTCGTCCCGTTTGGAATCTCCATGCAGCGCAGGAGGGAGTCCTAACATGGGATGGGTTTCGTTCAAACGGTGAACCTGCAAGAATCGGAATTTATGCTGTTTTAATTGCAGCTATAGATGAGACTTCAGGTTCCAGTTGGGAAACATTAAAAACCGTTGTTCTGGCTAAACAGCTTTAAAGTCCATAACCGATTCTTACATTCAAACTACCAAAATGATTTTGGCTGGTGATAATGTCCTTTGCAAAAGTATGGCGGTAAAAAACAAATGTATCTAAAAATAAAACTTTGAACTGTAAACCAGATTGAATGTGAAATCCATTGGATTTCATTTGATTATCTTTTAAAATTTCTATCAAATCATCCTCGGATAAATTGGAAGGGTCAACCGTCAAGTCTCCACCCATAGCACTTTCCATCAAATCCAGGCTCATCAGTGGAGTTACTGTATGCATATTATATCCACCACCGTAAAATAACTTTGCTTTAGCCAGCAGGGGAATTCCAATACCCACTATTTTTTTCCTTGCAGTCAAGTAAACTGAGAAATCTGCCCAACCAAAATCATATGGACCTATGGATCGTAATACAGATTCCCCCTCTTCCACACTTGAGTTTGAAAAATCAAATATGTAATTTTTAACCGATATTGAAAAATCAGCTTCCAGATCAATGACAGGAAGTGCATCAATGTATAGATATCCCCCACCTGAAAAAGGGTTTAAAAATTCTGATGTATTGAGTGTTGCTCCTCCCTCAGTACTCTGTGATGATTCAATGGATAGTAATGATTGTCCACCCTGAAAACCAAACCCACCAATTCCGAAAATTTGCGTGAAAGGAATGTAGGTTGAAATTGTGAGAAGCGCTG
>CAZFKU010000002.1:1198-68941 GCA_964518835.1 uncultured bacterium | reverse complement strand
CCAATTCCGAAAATTTGCGTGAAAGGAATGTAGGTTGAAATTGTGAGAAGCGCTGGTAATATTTGTTTCATGAAAGTACTCCTGAAGATGATTTTGAATTTATATTCGGATGAAAATTAACCCTTATTTGAAATCTATTCACAGGAATATTCCCATTTTGGAACTAAATTATATGCAATACGTTTTTAATGGAAATATGGAGAAATCATGAACAGACTTTTTCTGATACTAATTTTAATGGGTGTAGTTTTTTCAAGTGACAAAACGCACAAAATTACCACAACAATAAAAACTGAAGATGCTTCCAGTCATCAAACCCGTGTTGAAGCACATGTGGATAACAATGTATTAAAACTGACTATTGAAAAAGACGGAGAGAAAAATACCTACGAAGTGGACTTAAAGGATATTGTTGAATTAGATGCCATCAGGGATTTAGTAGATGAGCTGGATATTGACATAAACATTGATTCATTTTTTGATGAAAATCATTCCTCAAAACTATTTGAAAATAGGGCTTTTTTGGGTGTCCATTGTGAAGACATTTCTGACCAACTGCGAGAGTATTTCAAAGTGAAATCTGATGGCGGTGTTTTAATTTCAGAAATTTTGGATGACAGTCCGGCGGAACAGGCAGGATTGAAAGCCGGAGATGTCATTATCGAAATAAATGACGATGAAATTTGGGATTCGTATGACCTCACCCGGAAAGTTCAGGAATATGATCCTGAAGAAAAAATAACTGTTAAGGTAATCAGGAAAGGGCGTGTAAAAAAAATCAATGTTATTCTCGGTGAACGGGATGAGTTATTTCATGTTGGTTTTAATGGAACCTTCAAACCTAATTATTTCAAATTTAAAAAAGGAGGAAACAAGTTTAACAAAAGGTATTTTGATAAACTTTTTGAGGATGATGAGGATTTTATCTTCGAGGATGCTGATTTAAAAAAGGAACTAAAGGAATTAAAAGAAGAAATAAAAACTTTAAAAGACGATTTGAGAAAATTGAAGGAAAATTCTGAATGATGTATCCAATAAATAAATCATATATGAAAATATTGGGATTCAAAAATATTAGATAGATTATACAAAGAATCATTAAATTATTTGTAATGCGTAACCAAAGAGAAGAACCATTCCGACATTTTGTAGTCATTTTCTTTACTTTAGCAATTCTCAGTCAAAGTGCAATTGAATCTCCTGTTCTCTGTTTTGAATCTGATGGACACATGAATGTTGAGGTTGAATGCAGCACTGAATGTGAGTACCCACCCCAAAAAAATGATGGACATCAGGATACCTGTTTTGATTGCATAGATATTCAATTTTGGAATTATAATCCTGAATTTACATTCCTAATTCAGCAATTTAATTTTGATAACCCGGAATTAGATATTCAACAAATTTTCTTACCCAATGGATTAAATATTGAAAGTATTACCGAATACAAATTATATGAAAATCCTATCTCTTTAATCCCCCCACTTTTAAAGTCAGCTATCCTGATCATTTAGATACCTTTTCTAAACTTTGATGTAGTCATCGGATTTTGAATCCGAACCATTTTTAATAACTTTAGAAGAGGTAGTTATGCCCCATTTCAAACGGTACCTATTTTGTACTGTGATTTCAACTCTGGTCTCCAGTCAGACCTTAGATATCAAAACTTTGAAGCAATTGGTAATAAATAAAAACCCTCAAATTGTTTCGGCAAATAAACAAATTAGTATCCAAACTGGTAAATTGGAACAGAGCAAATTATTTCCAAATCCTACAGTTGAATTTGAGTCTGGAAAGGGCGATGATCCGGAGTCAGTCGGGATGATTTTTCAGCCAATCCCTTTAGGTGGAAAAAGAAAACAAAATTTGCGCCAGAAAGAACTTCAAGTGAAAAGAGCGGAAATAGATTTTGAGATTGTAAAACAATCTAAAGTATCAGAAGCTTTGAAAATTTTTACTAACATTCTGTTTTTACAAAAAACCAAGTCGTTTCAGGAAGAACTCATTTCCATTTCCAATGATTTATTGACTAAAGTTGATAGAAAAGTTAAAGCGGGAAAATTATCTTCAGCGGAAAGATCCAGAGTAAAAATCCAACTTTATCATGAGAAATTGAACCTGAGTTCTACTGAAAAATCTATTGAGACCTACTGGAATACGCTTAGATCATTTTGGGGGAATGAGAATGGTTACCTTACCATAGCTGAGGGTAAATTGGAAAATGTACCTGAAATCCCACAGAATGTAGGTTTAGAAAATTCACTTGAAATTCAACTCTCAAATGTATTGATGGAAATTAAAAAAGTACAGGTTCAGATTGAAAAAGCGGAAGTAATTCCAGATTTAAGTTTAGGGACCGGTATGAAGCAAAATGAGCATTCCGGAAACACATTTCAAATTGGAATGTCAATTCCCCTTCCTGTTTTTAATCGAAATCAGGGAAACATAAATAGCGCTATTTTTGAATTAGAACAATCAAGTCTGAATCATAATACAATTGAATCACAACTTTATCTTGAGATAAGAAATTTGAAAGCAGAACTGGGGAGATTGAATTCTGAAATTGAAATTTTGAAGGAAAATATAATTCCTGAAGCTAAGGATGCCTATACAATAATTACAGACGGATATTTAAACGGTCGTTTCACATATCTGGATGTGGTGGATGCCCAAAAAATGTGGTTTCAATCCCGGGAACAGTATATAAAAGCATTAAAATATTACCACACATATTTTTTTGAATTAGACCGCATTACTGGAGTTGCAAATCACACACACTTTAGGAAGGAAAATTAATTATGAAAAAACAAATTTTAATCATTATTGCAGCAACAGTTGTGGTCACCTTTTTAGGAACTCAGTACTTTTTTCATCATAGTCATGAAAATAAATCTCATTCAGCCCATCATGACGGACATACACATAAGCATGATGATGAACATCATTCCGAACTGTCTTTTTCACCTGAAATACTGAAGGAAACCGGTATCCAAATCGGGATTGCTTCCGAAGGCTTTTTAGAAGAAAGAATTGATTTGCCGGGTGAAATTCAGATTAGTCCGGATCGTTTAGCGCATATAACTCCAAGATTTGAAGGCGTAGTAAAAGAAGTATTTAAGCAAATTGGAGACGATGTCTTAAAAGATGAAGTATTGGCTGTCATAGAGAGTAATGAAAGTCTAACGGATTATGAACTCCGCTCATCCATGAATGGAGTTGTGATTGCCATGCACTTTACCAAAGGAGAAACAGCCCGAAAACAGGACCATTATTTTGAAGTTGCTGACCTGTCTGAAGTTTGGGCTATTCTATCAGTTTATCAAAAATATCTGGCTCAACTTCAAATTGGACAAATAACAAATATTCTTCTCAGTTCAGGGACTAAATCCGTAAGTGGTAAAATATCCTATATTTCTCCCACTCTTGACAAAGATACACGAACAGCTTCAGCAAGAGTGATATTAGAAAACACAGATTCACAATTTAAACCGGGGCAGTTTATTACCGGTCAGATTGTAATCAATAAATCGAATTGTAAAGTTCTCATCCCAAAAACAGCATTGGAAACAGTTAATGAACACACAGTAGTTTTTGTTTATGACGGACATATATTTGAACCTTCTGTGTTGACACTTGGAAAGGAAAATCAATCCCATGTTGAAGTGTTATCAGGATTGAATATTGGACAGCAGTATGTAAAGGAAAATGGGTTTATTCTAAAGGCACAACTTGGAAGAGACATGTTTGACGGCGGACACATTCATTAGACTATTCAGCAATTATAATTCGGAAATAAAGAAATGAAAAAACTGATTCAATTTATATTAGAAAATCGATTTCTAATGGTCCTTACAGGGTTGATTATTGTGGGTGCAGGGATTTACAGCTATCAGAGTCTTCCTTTGGATGCACTTCCCGAAATTACTCCTCCTGTGGTCAGAGTGTACACTACAACCGAAGGATTGGCTCCGGAAGAAGTGGAAAAATTAATCACCTATCCTGTAGAAGTTGCTATGACAGGATTACCAGATATTGTTGAAATTCGTTCTATATCAACATTCGGATTGTCCATTGTCAACATTTTCTTTAAGGATGGTACGGATATTTATTTCGCAAGGCAACTGGTGAATGAGCGTCTTCAGGAGGCCTCCAGACAAATTCCTAAAGGGTATGGCACTCCCGCAATGGGGCCGATTTCCACAGTGTTAGGTTTTGTCATGTTTTACTATCTTGAAGATCAAACCAAAGCTTACTCATTAGGAGAACTACGCACAATTCAGGACTGGATGATAAAGCCTATACTCCGCACAATTCCGGGTGTAACAGAGGTCATTAGTGTCGGTGGATTTGAAAAGCAGTTTCAAATTTATGTACATCCGGAATCGTTGCTTCAATATGATATTACTCTTAATGAAATAATAAAAATAATTGAGGAGAATAATTCAAATGTTGGTGCACAATATCTCATTAAAAATTCTGAGGAATTTATTATCCGATCAGTTGGGTTAGTGCAAAATATAGATGATTTGGGTAAAATTGTGATTAAGTCAATTAAAGGGACCCCGGTATTTTTAAGAGATATTGCGGAAATAAAAATTGGAGGTGAAATCCGTCGTGGTTTGCAGACAAGAAATGGTGAAATGGAAGTTGTTGCAGGTCAAATTGTAAAGCTGTTTGGTACAAATTCTTCCACAATTATTAACAGGATAGAAAAGAAATTAGCTGAGATTAATCAGATACTACCGGAAGGAATAACAATTGTTCCCTATTACGAACAAAAAACCCTTGTGAATGCAAGTTTATCCACCGTTTCAAATGCTCTGTTTCAAGGGACATTTCTGGTTGTAATTGTGTTATTATTGTTTTTAAGAAATATTCGATCAAGTCTGGTTGTTGCGTTTTCCCTTCCTTTTTCGCTTTTATTTGCAATTATGGGTATGCAGTTTTTTGAAATTTCTGCAAATCTTATGTCATTATCAGGTTTAGCCATTGCCATTGGACTTCTCGTTGACGATACTATTGTGATGGTAGAAAATATAACCAGAAAACTGCAGCTGTCAGATCCAAAGGAAAATAAAGTAAAAATTATCATTCATGCCTGTCATGAGATTATTCGACCGGTCATATTTTCAACCATAATTATTATTCTTGTATTTATGCCCCTTATGACAATTCAAGGAGTGGAAGGTAGAATGTTTAAACCATTGGCATTTACTGTGTCTTTGGCATTAATTGGTTCTTTGATGTTTGGGCTGTTTATCAGTCCAGCATTGTCTAAGTTTTTTTTACAACGAAAACACATTAAAATTGGTAAAAAACCAAATGTCTCTTCTAATAAATTATACTTTTCACTCATATCCTATTTTATTCAAAAACCTCTGATACCAGTCATTATTACTGTTATACTGATATTAATTGGAACAGTCATTTTCCCTCAACTTGGATCGGAGTACACCCCCGAAATGGATGAAGGAACTACGATTGTGACCATACAAATGGCACCGTCAATTTCACTTGATGAGAGCAAACGACTTGCGATGCTGATTGAAAAAAGACTGTTGGCAATTCCAGAAATAGAAGAAGTCGTAACCATCATGGGAACGGGGGAAGTTGGGGGAGAATTCATGGCTATCAATTTGGGAGATGTATTTATTAATTATAAACCGAAGGATCAATGGAGTGAAAATCTAACCCTTAATGAAATGGAGGAAATAATTCGCAGGAAACTGGTTTCCCTACCGGGAGTTAATTTTACTCTTACTCAGCCAATAAAAATGTTGACGGACGAATTAATTGAAGGTGTTCGTGGGGATTTGGCTATTAAATTATTTGGTGATGATCTGGATATTCTTAATCAGAAGGGTGAAGAATTAACCAATGTGTTGAGAAATATTCGGGGAGCAGAAGATGTTCAATCTGACCAGATTGTTGGTTCACCTCAACTAGTTATTGAAATTGATAGAGGCGCTATTGCCAGATATGGAATCAATGTTTCTGATGTCCAGGAGTTGATCAGTGCAGCCATCGGAGGTGCAAAAGCAGGACAAATATTTGAAGGAGTTCAAAGGTACAATATTCTTGTGAGGTATCCGGAAAAGTATCGTGGGAGTAAATCTGCAATTGAAAATATTATGATAAAATCTCCTTCCGGCGCATTGTTGTCCTTATCGGAATTGACAGAAGTTCGGGAGGTTGTGGGACCCAGGCATATATCCAGAAAAAACAACCAGCGGTTTATCACGGTTCAATGTAATGTGTCCAACCGGGATATTGGTACATTTGTTGAAGAAGCTATACAGGTTTTAGAAGAAAGAGTAATTCTGCCAGCCGGTTATTTCACCGAATGGGGAGGACAGTATAAACTTCAGCAGGAAGCCAATAAAAAATTAGCAGTAATTGTTCCAATAATTTTAGTAATCATATTATCCCTGCTGTATTTGAATTTTCATTCAGTAAAAAATTCTTTGTTGATTCTTCTCAATATCCCATTGGCTTTGGTTGGCGGAATTGTGGCATTGTGGATAACAAATCAAAATCTTTCCGTACCCTCATCCATCGGGTTTATAGCACTGTTTGGAATCGCTTTGGAAAACGGTATGGTTCTGGTAACCTGTATTAATCAATTTTTAAAAGAGGGGTTATCTGCTGCTAATGCAGCAGTTAAAGGTGCAATGCTGCGTCTGCGCCCTGTATTAATGACAGCAATAACCACAACACTGGGGTTATTGCCTTTACTTCTTGCAACAGGAACTGGTAGCGAAGTTCAACGTCCTTTAGCAACGGTAGTAGTGGGTGGTTTAGTAACGTCAACGGTATTGACTTTGTTGATCATTCCAGCATTGTATAAATGGTTTTCTGATTCAAACAGTTAATTAAAACGGATGCAGTTGGAGATAAGTCAATTCAAATAATTTAGTCATTGGTTGAAACGGGTTAAATTCCTACACCCCAATGAACTCTAATGCAAAACTGCTCCTTTTTCTTTTAATTTTTATTTTCACTCATTTAAATGGAGAATTGATCTGGCCTACAAATGCTGGCAGAAAACTGTCCTCAAATTTCGGTGAATTCAGAGATGACCATTTCCACATGGGAATTGACATCAAAACCAACGGCAGGGAAGGATTTGATGTTTTTGCAGTTGAAGATGGGTTTATATCACGAATGGTCACAAATTACACCGGCTATGGAAAAGCACTTTACCTGGAAACAAATTCAGGAAAAACTGCTGTGTACTGCCACTTGAGTAAATTTTCCAATGAATTGGAAAAGAAACTATTTTCCCTGCAATCAAAGGCGGGTGCTTACCATGTAAATTCATATTTTGACAGCACAGATTTCCCATTTAAAAAGGGTGACATCATTGGTTTTACCGGAAACAGTGGAGCATCATTTGGACCTCATCTCCATTTTGAACTGCGGAGTCCGAAGGGTACTACATTAAATCCCCTGAGGCAGGGAATTTCTATTTCCGATACACTCCCTCCCGTTTTAAAGGGGATGACTGTTTTTCCACTAAAACCGGAAACACTCATAAACGGATTCCCCTTGCCAATGGAATTTTCAATGATTCAACACCAAACCGGTCTATATTCAATTTTAGATACGATTTATTGTACCACAGGAAAAATTGGATTTGCTATCAGCTTAGAGGATAAAATCCAGCAAAATACAAATCGTTATCAATTCTTTAAAGCGGAACTGTTTATTGATGATGTTTTGGCTTTTGATTTTACGTATGATTCCATCAGTTTTGATCAAACAGGACAAATGAATTCCATTGAAAACCGTGAATTTGGAAAAACGGAAGGTCTGTCTTATCATAAATTATTTCTGAAGAATAATTCGGCTTTTCTTCCCAATATTGAATTAAATGGACAAATTTCACTGTCTCCCGGTATTCATTCACTCCACCTTTCCGTAATGGACGCTGCAGGAAATATTTCAAGAGCAAACGCAGAGATTGTCTGGGGGCTAACCAAAAATAAATATCAACAAAAACCACGATTGTGGTTAAATCCGGAAGTGTTGCATAACAATATCATTTTTAATACACCCTTACAAATTTTAAATAGCGAAGCGGGTGTTTTTATCAAATTTCAATCCTCATATAATCACATTACAGGTCGAGAAGGTACCCTCTTAAAAAATGAAAACTATTTTAATTTTAAATTCTATCAATCTACCCTTCAAACTTTTTATAGTTCATTAATTCCTTTTGATGAATTTAAAAATGTTAACAGTATTTCAATATCAACTGAAGAAGGTCCAATTAACTTTCCTATTAATTCAAAAGTCGCTTATCCCAATTCACATTCTATACTAAATTCTATTGACCAAACGGTGACTATCCAATTCACTGATTCCACATTATACGATACAGCATTGGTTTGGATTGATAATGTTGGGAATCCCTCTTCAAATCATCCCATAAATCCAGTGACAAATATTTATTTAATTGAACCTATAAATCTCACCTTGAAAAATCCTGCAATCCTGACATTCACGTTAAACCAAAATCAACAATATATGGATGGATTAGGAATTTATAAATTTAATTTCAAAAAAGAAGAATGGGAGTTTCAGGAATCTCGTTTTAAAAATTCGACTCTAATATCAGCGGGATTACTTGAATTAGGGTTGGTAACATTATTACAGGACTCAACTCCTCCTGAAATTGTGAATGCTTTTCCGGCACATTTACAGTCCTATCTCCCTGATGAAATTTCTTCCTTTGAATACATTCTAAAAGATGATCTTTCAGGGATCGAACCTACAGAAGAAGCATTAAAAATTATTCTGGACGGAAAACCTGTTTATTGTGCCTATCAACCCATAATGAGAAAGTTGTCTTATTCACTCCATGATTCATTGAGTAGCGGTGAACACTCGGTAGTTTTGATTGTTAAAGATTATGCCGGGAATAAATTAGAAAAAACTATATTTTTTTCTGTAAATTGAATTGCCATTTCTTTTGGTTGTTTACAGAATCTCTTTTGGTTTTTTATAATTAATCAGATAAAATTGACCTGTGTTTTTTCCGTACAAGGATGACAATCCCCGAATACTTGTCCCGTATGTCACCTATTCCATTTTAGGAATAAACATTGCTGTCCATCTTTTTCAAATTAGCTTAGGACTTTCAGACGTTGCAGCAGAAAGAGCTTTCATTTACGCATTCGGTCTTGTCCCGGCTCAGTTTTCCATTTTAAATATTTTTACATCCATGTTCATCCACGGAGGCATCGCCCATATTGCGGGGAATATGTGGTTCTTGTGGATATTTGGAGATAATGTGGAAAGCGCTTTAGGGCATGTCCGCTACCTGCTGTTTTACCTCGCCTGTGGAGTGGCCGCAGCATTGAGTCAGGTGGTATTAAATTCAGTGTCTCAAATTCCAATGGTAGGTGCCAGCGGAGCCATTGCCGGAGTTTTAGGTGCTTACATGATGATGTACCCAAAAGCAAGAGTCCATGTTTTCATCATATTTTTCTTTATCACTACGGTTAGAGTACCTGCGCAAATTGTATTGGGAATTTGGTTTTTTATGCAATTAAGCAATGGACTGGGGACGCTAGGGCTGGATACAACCGGTGGGGTGGCATGGTTTGCTCATATAGGGGGATTTATTGCTGGTGTTGGAGGACAAAAATTATTCAGAACGTTTCGAGTTGTGTAAATCATGAATCAAGAAAAACTCATACGAATTGCAAAAAAGATGCGTGAAAAATCATACGCACCTTTTTCTAAATACACTGTAGGGGCTTCTGTTGAAACGGAGGATGGTACCATAATTGGCGGGTGTAATGTAGAATCCGTCAGTTATGGATTAACATGCTGTGCTGAACGGATTGCTTTGTATAATGCTGTTTCTGAGGGACATTCCACATTCAAAGCTTTGGCGGTGGCAAGTAAAAATGGGGGATTCCCCTGTGGAGCCTGTCGGCAGGTTATCTGGGAGTTGTGCGGAGATATTCCGATCTTGATAACTGACAATGAAAACAAAATGAAAGAAACATCAAGCAGAACCTTGCTCCCGGACGCTTTTGACAAGGAAAAATTAATATGAAAAAGAGAACTAATGAGTCCAAAATCATCTGAATCAGGTTGGATAGAAGTAATTTGCGGATGTATGTTCAGCGGTAAAACCGAAGAATTGATCAGACGGCTTCGCCGTGCCCAAATCGCCCGGATGCAAACTACCATTTTTAAACCCCATATTGATGGACGGTATAGTGAAAATCACATTGTATCTCATAATAATTTGAAACTTGAATCACACTTGGTAAAAGATGTCCATGATATCTTGAGCTTGGCAGATGATGCTGAAGTCGTTGGAATTGATGAAGTTCAATTTTTCCATGAGGATATTATAAATGTGTGTAAAAGCCTTGCGGAAAATAAAAAAAGGGTCATAGCGGCGGGACTTGATACAGACTATCGTGGTGCCCCGTTTGGTCCGATGCCTGCTTTGATGTGTGAAGCAGATTATTTGGACAAATTACGGGCTATCTGTGTTCAATGCGGTAAACCGGCATCCTATACACAAAGGAAAACAGAGGAAACTGAACAAATTATCGTGGGGGAAACAGATATCTACGAAGCTCGATGCAGGAATTGTTTTGTTTCATCGGAGGAAATAACATGAATCAATTTACAGGGTTTCTAGGGATTATCGTCCTTTTGGTTATAGCTTATTCCCTTTCCAATAATCGCAGAAAAATAAACCTCAGAATAGTTGGATGGGGGTTGGGAATTCAGCTATTCCTTGCACTGCTTATTTTAAAAACACCTCTGGGTCCTCCTTTTTTTGGATTTTTCGATAAAACAGTAAAAAAATTGATCAGCTTTTCTGACGCTGGAAGTGATTTCCTTTTCAAATCTTTTATTACGGATGTAGGATATCATTCCGCCTTGGTTAATTTTGCATTTCGAGCTTTACCCACTATCATTTTTTTCTCCGCTCTGATGGCGGTATTTTATCATTTTGGTATAATTCAAATCATTGTGAAATGGATAGCCCGAATCATGCAAAAAACGATGGGGACTAGCGGTTCTGAGACCCTGAGCATTTCCGCCAATATTTTTGTAGGCCAAACCGAAGCTCCCCTCATGGTGAGACCCTTTATCCATTCCATGACCCGCTCGGAACTCATGGCAGTGATGACCGGCGGATTTGCCACTATTGCCGGTGGAGTGATGGCAATTTATGTCACCATGCTTGGAGATATCCCCGGGATTGCAGGGCATTTACTGGCTGCCTCTATCATGAGTGCTCCGGCGGCAATGGTTATTGCTAAAATTATTCTACCGGAAACTGAGGAGTCGGAAACGATGGGAGAAGTTAAAATAAACATACCAAAAACGGATGACAATGCTTTGGAAGCCTTATCCCAAGGTGCCACCGCCGGAATGAAATTAGCGGCAAATGTAGCAGCCATGATTGTTGCATTTGTATCTGCTATCGCATTGGTCAATTATCTTCTGGGATTTGCAGGACTCTCTCTGGAAATGATATTCGGATTTTTTTTCAAACCACTGGCATGGACAATGGGAGTGTCCTGGGATGAAGCAGGTGTAATGGGGACACTGATGGGTGAAAAAATAATTTTTACAGAATTGATTGCTTATAGTAACCTGAGAGATTTAAGATTGGAGGAGGCAATTTCAGACCGTACGGCAATAATCGCCAGCTATGCTTTGTGCGGTTTTGCAAATTTTGGTTCCATCGGAATCCAAATAGGAGGCATTGGCGGAATTGCTCCGGAACGAAGGAAAGATTTAGCAAAACTTGCTTTGAAAGCAATGATAGGAGGAGTTTTAGCGTCGTGGCTGACTGCTACCATTGCTGGAATACTTATTTAAACAATTACAAAAATGCGACTAATTCTTTTAGGTCCTCCAGGAGTAGGAAAAGGAACTCAAGCCGATAGGCTTAAAGAATATTTTCATATCATTCACCTGTCCACCGGAGACATTTTGAGAGGAGAGGTGGAATCTGAATCTCATATCGGTAAAGAGGCTCAATCTTTCATGGATGCAGGAAAACTGGTTCCCGATGAAATCCTGCTAAAAATGATGGAACTCCGGCTTTCTAGAGCAGATTGTTCCCCTGGGTATCTATTGGATGGATTCCCCCGGACAATCCCTCAAGCTGAAGGATTTGATGAAATACTGATTCACCTCCATCATCGGTTAAATTCAGTGATCAGTCTTATGGCTGATGAAGATGAATTAGTAAATCGACTTGTGCTTAGAGGCAAAAATTCCGGGAGAAGCGATGATACACCTGAAGTAATTAAACGCCGACAAAAAATCTATTGGGAACAAACAGCACCTATGCTAAACTATTATAAAAAAAGGGATTTAGTTAAAAATGTAAATGGCATTGGGACAATTCCCGAAATAACGGACCGAATAATCGAGGCTTTGAAAACGTCATGATGAAAACCGGACTCACAGGTGGAATGGGTGTGGGAAAAAGTGCTGCTGCAAAGGCATTTAAAAAATTAGGTGCATATATTTTTGATGCTGATCGAGAAGCAAAAAAGCTTCTGGATACTTCCCCGATAATTCAAAATGATTTAATGGCTGAATTCGGATCGGACATCCTGGATAATTCCGGGAAAATAGACCGGGTGAAGTTGGCAAAAGTGAGTTTTCAGGATGAATATCACCAAATGAACCTGAATTCTATAATTCATCCTCACATTTTCGAAAAAATAGACGATGAATTCGATAAAATATCTTCCAAAAACAAAGCTTCATTTTTTATGGTAGATGGTGCATTGATCTATGAATCCGGGTTGGATACTCACTTGGACTATATCATTGTTGTTACAGCAAAATTGTTTATTCGGATGGAACGATCCATTAAAAAAGAAAATCTTTCACGGGAAGATATTATGAGAAGAATAGATTTACAGTGGCCTTGTGAAACAAAAGTACGAATGGCTGATTTCGTCATCCATAATAACACTACAGAAAAAGTTCTAAAGGAACAGGTAAAGGAAATTTACGATAAACTGGTCTAACGGATTTCCCTTCTCATAGCTCGTGGTTTATCCAAAATTTCTTTAAGTACAATTGCTTGTTTGAGATTGTGCATATCCTTTAATATTGGACTTAGATGGTAGTGGCTGATTTTCTCTCCTTCCCAATATTGATATTTTCCACGGATTGATTCAGGCACTTTCTTTCCAAAATCTTCAAATTCAGGTTCATCGGATTCGATCGGTTCCGGGATAGTAGTTTGTTCCGGTTCATACTGAAACGATCCGTCTGACTCAGGAGTCACAAAATCATCTTTTACCTGCTCAGGTACTAACTCTGATCCCTCAACCATTTCCTTAATATCACCAAACAGGTTTTGTAGAAAATCTGATTTCACTGGGGATTGTTTTTGTTCAGAATCCGGAACTGAGTCCTCCTGGTTCAATTTACGGCGGGTAGTCTGCTGTTTCCGTTTTTTCATTATGGATGACAACAGGTACAATGCTGCAATAATTAACCAGTATCCAATTCCTTCCATTTAATCCTCATCCCTCTTCTCTGGAGCTTCGGTAGATTTCATGTCCTTGCCTCCGGATATGGATTCCCTCATATCCGTATCTGCCTGAACATTACGCATGTTTACATAATCAAAAACTCCTAATTTCCCTTCACGAAATGCTTGAGCCATTGCCAATGGAACTTCTGCCTCAGATTCTACTACCTTGGCACGCATTTTCTGAGTTCTTGCCTTCATTTCCTGTTCCTCGGCAACAGCCATAGCCCGTCGGGTTTCTGCCCGAGCCTGAGCTACACGAAGGTCCGCTTCTGCCTGATCTGCCTGTAAATGAGCGCCAATATTTTTCCCCACGTCCACATCAGCAATATCAATACTCAGGATCTCGAAAGCAGTACCTGCATCCAGCCCTTTTTCCAAAACAAACTTTGATATTGAGTCAGGATTTTCCAGCACGTCCTTGTATGAACCTGATGATCCGATAGCGCTCACAATTCCTTCACCCACCCGTGCAATTATCGTTTCATCGGTTGCACCTCCCACAAGTCCGGGGATATTAGTCCGCACAGTAACACGGGCACGGGCTTTAACCTCAATCCCGTCTTTGGCAACTGCTGCTAATGTCCCTGCTGCAGGAGCATCAATTACCTTGGGATAAACAGATGTTTCTACGGCGGTTTTAATATCACGCCCTGCAAGATCAATAGCTGTGGAAGCCTCAAACTCCAATGGGATGTTTGCCTTGTTTGCTGCAATCATCGAAAAAGCAACATTCGAAACATTACCTCCTGCGAGAAAATGCGTTTCCATCATACTGGTGGAAATAGCTTCCAAACCGGCTTTGTGCAAATTAATTATAGCATCCACAACAAGACGTGGAGGTATTTTTCTCAAACGCATGCGGATCAAATCAATGATGGTAATGCGACCTAATCCAAGACTCACAATAGCCTGAATCCACAGCCCCACTGGTACAAAATAAAAAAATACCAGAACAAATAAAATAACTAAAACTAATGTCACATAAGTAAGCATGATATACTCCTATTTTTCAATTGAATTAACTCTGACAACTACCCGATTCCCGTCCACGGATAAAATCTTTACCTGCTGATTTTTTTCTACAAATTCACCTTCGGTTACAACAAATATTTTTTGGTTTTCAACATTGATCCATCCGGATGGACGAAGATCTGAAACTGTTTTACCTGATTTCCCCACATAGTCTTCCAACCCTATGGAAACTGTGTAGCCGGCTTCTTTACTTTCCGCTCCGGGAGAAGTGAGTTTATGCCAAAACTTAGTTTTTATCATCAATCTGAAAAGCAAAAATAAAGCAATAATTCCGCCAAGAATCCCAATGGTAAACCCATCCAATGCACGAGAATAAACTTCGTCAGAAACGGGATGATCAGGGATTAATAGTTTATATATTCCCCATAACAACACTACAATTCCAGAAATACCAGCGATTCCAAAACCGGGAATTAAAAATCCTTCAATAAAAAGAAGGGTTAAACCAACCAAAATAATCAGTAAATCAGTCATTGTAGCTAGTTCGGCTATTGCAGACGCACCCAAAGACAACACCAAACAAATAGCGCCAAAGGTGCCAGGGATTCCCCAGCCGGGACTTTGAAGTTCAAAAAGAATCCCCAAAAAACCAAAAGTCATGAGCAAAGAAGCCACCACCGGATCAGTTAAAAAACGGACAATGTTTTCAGACCAGTTTACAGATGCATTCCTGACCTCAGCATCTTCTAAACCAAGAATGTTCAGGACTCCTTCCAGCGTCTCGGTTGATTCATCTGCCATTCCATACTTAATTGCTAGTTCTGTAGTGAGGGTAATTAGTTTTCCTTCTTTTCTGCCTTCCAGGTCATCTACCAAAACGGAATCACCATCCAATACCAAATGAGTGAAAAATAAATCTTCATCCACCATTCCTTTTGCTATTTCAATATTTCTTTCCCTTTTTTCTGCAGTAGATGCCATTTCTTCCCGCATGTAACTAATAACTTTCTCAGATCCTTTTTTTCCGGACATATCCACTGCTGTTGCAGCTCCTATTGTACCTCCTCCGGTCATAAATATTTTTTCACAGGAGAGAGAAATCAAAGCTCCTGCAGAGATTGCACGGCGATTGATAAATGCAACAGTCATCAGATTTGCGTCAAGAAGTGCATCTTTAATTTGAGTGGCGGCATCCACCCGACCACCAAATGTGTCTATATCAAATATAACACCTTCTGCATTTTCATCTTCTGCGGTAGAAATTACCCTTTCAATAAATGGCGGTAGTCCAAGGTCAATCGTCCCCTGGATAGGCACAACATAAACAATTTTGGCAGCCCACGTTGAAGCCAAAACAGATATCAAAAGAATAAATCTCAGTGATTTAATGTACATAAAGTCATTCTTAAAAGAAATTTTACAATGTAAGAATTTACCTTAGATTCTAACAAATTACGACACCACAATGAAACTAAATGAACGAATAATTTTTTCCCTTCTTCATTTCCTGAGCTACATAGCCCGTAGAATGAATCCATCTGAAAGGATTATCTGGGCACAAAAAATAGGAGGATTTGCTTTCCATTATATTCCTGTCAGGAAATCAATGGCATTAAAAAATATAAGCAAAGCATTTCCGGAAAAATCATTGAAATGGAAAATACTTTTATTAAAAAAATGTTATGCTTTCGTTTTGGAACAGTTCCTATTTTTTCTTGGATTTCCTGAATCTTTTGAACAAACAAATATAGAAGTTCAAAATAAAAGTGTGGTGGATAAAGCCATAAGGAAAAAAAAAGGTGTATTGTATATCTCAGGACATTTTGGATTCTGGGAATGTATTGTTGCTTGGTTTGGGAAACAGAATTATCCAATGACCGGTGTAGCTCATATACAAAAAAACAAAGGGGCTCATCAATTTTTCACAAAAAAAAGGGAGTGGAGTGGGATAAAACATGTGTTCAGGTATGACTCTATGAATAAAATGAATAATGTCCTGGATAGAGGGGAAATTTTAGGTTTAGTAAGTGACCAAGACGCAAAAGGAAGGGGTGTGTTTGTTCGATTCTTTAATATCCTTTCATCAACACCAAAGGGGGCTGCCCGGTTTTTTCAACGGAAAGGATCCATTCCTGTGTTTGGAGTCTGCAGTAAAGAAGGACATAACAAATTCCTGATTAAATTTTCTGATATCCCCAAAAACTCACTGAAAAATACCAAAACTTTCACTCAAGCGTACACCCAATTGTTAGAAAATGAAATTCGTATCCACCCGGAACAGTATTTCTGGTGGCACAACCGCTGGAAAACACCACCGCCTAATTAATGAGTCTTCGCATTTCATCTCAATCTCCAGAGGCAATGTCCTCTGCAATTAAAATAATTAAATCTGGCGGCATCATAGTTTATCCTACCGACACTTTATACGGATTTGGGGGAGATGCTTCCAATAGCAACGTTATCGAAAAAATAAATAAAATTAAAAACCGTAAGGGTCCCATGAGTGTTTTGGTCAGCGACATGAACATGGCATTTAAAATATCTGAATTATCAGGGGAAGAAGAGAATATTTTATCACAAAAACTTGGAGGTGCAAACACCATAATCGTCCCAGCTAAAAGGAGAGCACTTTGCTCAGAAATTTTTGGTACGGATTGTTCTGTGGGAATTCGTATTCCGAATCATCCTTTTGGAAAAAACCTTGTTCAAACATTAAATTACCCCATTACAACCACCAGCGTAAATCGAACAGGAAAAATCCCTTTAAATGATGCAAACGAAATTATGAAACAATTTGGAAATCAAATCGATTTACTGGTAGATGAAGGACAACTTCCTGATTCAAAAGGGTCCAGAATTTATAAACTTATGGATAAAACATTAAAAATAATCAGATGATTCATCAATCAAAGTTTAGAATTCCCTTCATTTTGTTTTCACTTTGCTTTTCCTGTGGAATTTATGGAAATGATTTTCCTTTCAGGGTTGGTGAAACTCTTAATTACACAGCTAAATTTAATTTTATTCCCGCCGGGACAGCGGCATTAAAAATCGTTTCTTTGGACACAGTGAATAACATTCCATCATTTCACATTCAATACTCAGCCCGGACAGGATCATTCGCAGACAGATTGTTTAAAATAAGGGACAGGGTGGATTCATGGATTGATATTGAGGGATTATTTGTTCATCGACAGGTAAAGTCAATCAGACAGGGAAACTATAGAAAAAATTCTCAAACAGAACTTTTTTACGGTGATTCACTTGCTGTTGTGAATAATGATTCAATACATATATCCGAAATTGTTTTTGATCCTTATTCGCTGTTTTACTATTTAAGAACCATTCCCCTGGTTCTGGAGGAAACCCTAAAAATGGTTACATTTGATAACAATTCGTTTACGAATTTTCAGCTGTATGTAGATAAGGTTGAATCCATAACCGTTCCTGCGGGAATATTTAAGTGTCTCGTGATTAAACCATTTAAAGATGGAAAAACACTTCTCAGGAATGAAGGAGATATGACCATTTGGTTCAGTGAGGACCTCCGCAGAATTCCGGTACAGATATTGGTAAAACTTAAATATGGAACAATGAACTTAAAACTGACATCATTTAGTTTGTGAACAGCCGACCGATATCATTGTATAGAACAGTAATCATGAGCAATAAAAGGATTGCCATACCGATTTGCTGAAAGATCATTCGTGTTTTTATACTTAATGGTTTACGAATAATTGCCTGAATAACTGTAATAAAAATATGCCCACCATCCAATCCGGGGATGGGAAGGATATTTAAAAACGCCAGGTTAATACTGATCAGTGCCATGAAAGATAATAATGAAGGCAATCCGGCTTTGGCTGTCTCTCCTGCTAACTGGGCAATCATGATCGGTCCCCCCAATTCTTTTATGGAAGCTTCTCTTGATATTAACATTTTAATTGACATGACTATGAGCCCAAATCCACTCATTGTAGAATTAATTCCTGAAAGGGATGCCTGAAAAATATTTATATCAATATCCGATATGTAATATAATCGCAAGAAAAAATCATAAAATTGAATTGCAGGACCAATACCTATAAAACCGACTGTATCCATTCCTGACACAGTTTGAATAACTGTTGATGTTGTTTTAAATCGTTTCGTAATCAAATTACCATCACGGTTTATTTCCAATCCTATTTGTTCTTCGGGAAGACTGTGGATGTGTTGTACCATGTCTTTCCAATTCTCAACTGATTCTCCATTTACTGAAATTATTTTATCTCCGGGCAAAATCCCCGCTTCTTTTGCAGGCATTTCGTCCACCAGTTGGGACACAACTGTGGGCGGATTTTCAACCGGTTTCCCAAAATGAAAGGAAAGCCCTGTATAAATAATGAACGCCAGAAGAATATTCATGATAACCCCGGCACTCATGACAAATACCTGGGATAAAAATGATTTGCTCATAAATTCATCAGGCTCATGTGTGATGGTTGTGTCCATGCTTTCATCAATAATTCCTGCCATCTTTACATAGCCTCCCAGAGGAATTAATGCTATACAGTATTCTGTACCGGTACCTGTTTTTTCAGGCATTAAAACTTTTTTCTTCCAGACAACCTGCCATTTTAATTTTTTTCCAGAGGAAAAATAAAAGAAATACAGTTGAATTAACCAACCTCCGCTAATTGAAGTGAATGTAATAAATCTTGGGGGAAAACCAACTGAGAACCGTTCTACTCGAACTCCAACAGAACGTGCCGCAAGGTAGTGCCCCAGTTCATGGACAAAAACTAAAACACCAATTACAATTATTGTAGCCCAAAGGGTAGTCATATTATTTTACCAAATACCTAATAATAAACCATAGCTAATATGAATTTACAAACTCTATCGACCATGATTCCAAATCAGAAAGGGATTCAAAATCAGGAGACTCTACCCAATCATGCTGTTCACAAGCCTTTTCAATCATTTTGGAAATATCTGTAAATCGAATTTCATCCTTTAAAAACCTATAAACAGCATACTCATTTACTACATTCAATACAGCAGGGGTAGATCCTCCTGTTTTTAGTGCATCATAAGCTAGCTTTATACAAGGAAATTTTTCCAAATCCGGTGGTTCAAAAGACAGAGAGCCAATTGCGGCAAGGTCAAGGGATTCCCATTCTGAATTGGAATGCCTTGGATAAGTCAATGCATACTGGATAGGGATTTTCATATCAGGAATTCCCAATTGTGCTTTTACAGATCGATCTTTGAATTCTACCATTGAGTGGATGATGGACTGAGGGTGTACTACGATATCAATTGCATCTAGTTCCATATCAAATAGCCAATGAGTTTCAATAATCTCCAGACCCTTATTCATCATTGTGGCTGAATCAATTGTGATTTTATTACCCATGTCCCAGTTAGGATGATTCAGAGCTTCTTCAGGTGTAATTTCATAAAACGAATCTGCGGCTCTGGTTCGGAACGGTCCTCCGCTTCCCGTCAGAATTATCTTTCGCACATCATCCATTGATTCACCAGAGAGACACTGCCAAATTGCTGAGTGTTCACTGTCAACGGGAAAAATTGTAGCACCGGTGGATTCCTTTTCACGGTTGATCAAATCCCCTGCCATAACAAGGCTTTCTTTGTTAGATAATGCAACATCTACTCCGGACTTTACTGCCTGAAATGTAGGTTCCATTCCCGATGAACCCACCAGTCCATTTAACAGAATATCCACATCCGGATCTGCTGCACATTCTAAAAGTCCTTCTCTTCCTGTCATAACATCTGTACCTAATTTCTCTAAAGCTACCTGCACTGTTTTAGCTTTTTCTTTATTCACAATAACCACAGTTTCAGGATGAAACTCTATTGCTTGTTCTATTAATAATTCAGTATTCGAATTAGCCGTAAGGTATTTAATTGTAAAATCCTCATCCAGTTTTCTTATTACATTTAAGGTATTGACACCTATTGATCCCGTTGATCCTAAAATGGAAAGCTTCTTCATGTTTCAGCCTATACCCCAAGTCATCCTAACGGATGTTCCAATTAACCTTGGATGTAACCGGATTTGTGGCATAATCCGGAATAAGTTTCTTTCAAACTGCATTCCCAGCAAGAGATAATTTATTTCTCCTTTCATTTTGGATGGAAAATTAACATCATTAATGTAAAATGTTGTTGAATACATTTCTTTCCCAATCCCCATCTGAACTTGGTGACCAATCATCTGTATCCGTGTTATCATTTTTAAAGATACCGACCTTAATGCAAAATCTCGAGGTCCCGCCAAATTACAAAATACAACAGAGCTCTGCCATGGATAAGAATCATCTTCTCCAGATGTTAATGCGAATCCGTAATTGTGAAATTGGATAATATCTTCATTAGAATAAAACTGGCTTAGGCGTCCTATAAGATACAGGTTATTCGTTATAAAAACATCCACAGAAAATTTTGGAAACCATCCGGAAAATTGGTTCTGATACCTGTTGGAATGGAGCAATATGTTTCTGGAAAATCCCATTCCAACATTCACTCTTTTTTCAGAAGAGAGCATATATGCTGGGTTTGCTGATAATCCAAAAGTTGTGCTTTCTATAAATGTTCTTAAATCCACAGAGGAATATGCTTCCTGTTGAATATCAAAAGCAGCCCATTGGGAAATTCCAAAATTAAAAAACATAAGAAAAACTGTCCATTTCTTCAGGATGTTGATTTTATTATGGATGGATACGGTCAGTGCCATTGAATTTCAAATATACTTAGATTTTTGGTGTATTATGAAAAGAAAGTCTTAAAGGATATCAAGTTCTAAAAAATACCTTTTTCAAAAATTACTGATTTAAATAATACCGCGGGTGCTGTTTTCAATAAAGTTTACAATCACTTTAGCTACAGGACGTTTGGAAAACTTGTCTTTGATTTCATCCAGTGCTTTCCTTCTGGGAAAGTTGGAGCGAAAATATAATGTATATATCTGCTTCATAACCTTCCGGTCTTCAGATCGAAACCCTCTCCTTTTTAATCCAACATTGTTTAAACCGCAATATTTAATTGGCTCACCTGATGCCAATATAAATGGTGGGACATCCTGCACCGCTCTAAAACCCGCACCTATACATGCGTGTTCTCCCACTTTACAAAATTGATGAACCATGACTCCGCCCCCCAAAAATGCCCAATTGTCAATCTCAACATGACCTCCCAAAGTTGCCATATTTGCCATGATGACATTATCTCCCACAATACAATCATGTGCAATATGAATGTAAGCCATCAACAAAGCATTTTCTCCAACTTTTGTATATCCTAGAGCTGCTGTTCCTCTGTTTATCGTTACAAATTCCCGAATGGTTGTATTATTCCCAATCAGGGTTGTTGTTTCTTCACCATCAAACTTTAAATCCTGCGGTATTTCTCCGATTACAGACCCTTGAAAAATCCTGCAGTTTTCTCCAATATTTGTACCGGATTTTACCACTGCAAAGTTTGCAATACTTGTCCCATTCCCAATCGTCACCTTGTTTTCGATACATACAAAAGGTCCTATATGAACATTTTCCCCTAATTCAGCTTCATTATGTACAATAGCTGTAGGATGAATGAAGGTGGAAATTGGACCTCTCCCTTATACTCGATCAACTATATTAGCCATTATGCGAGCTTGGGCAACTAATTTATCTTCCACATACCCTTCTCCCTTCAACTGAACGGCTGACAGTTTCATCTTTACCAATTCCATTTCCAGGCGTAGTTGATCCCCCGGAGTAACCGGGGCACGAAATTTGGAGTCTGAAACTCCCGTAAAAAACATATTCTTTTTCAGTGGATCATCAACGGTATTCAGTACCAGAAATGCTCCTGCCTGTGCCATAGCTTCCAGAATCAACACCCCCGGCATCAGCGGCTGATTGGGAAAATGACCTTGAAAATAATGTTCATTTATGGTGACATTTTTAATTGCAGTTAATGAATTCCCTGAATCAAAACTTAAAATACGGTCAATAAGTATGAATGGGTAGCGGTGGGGGACAATCTTTAATATGTCCTCTATTAAAAATGAAGGTTTTGGCATAAGCTGTTTTTAAAAAAAATCTGTGTATAGGTTGCGAATCATTTTCACAAATTCCACATTGCTTGCATGACCACTTCTTGCAGCTGTTACATGTCCTTTTATGGGAACACCGAGTAAAGCCATATCTCCTATCAAATCCAAGGTTTTATGGCGAACAGGTTCATTTTTATATCTCAATTTTTTTCCATTTAAAATTCCGTTTGCACCCATGATTATGTCTTCTTCAATTCCAAAAAGTGACCGGAGTCTGTTGACTTCAGAATCATTGATTTCCTTATCTACTATGACCACGGCATTGTCCAGTGCACCTCCTTTAATCAATCCGATTTCTCTCAGTTCTTCAATCTCACTTAAAAAGCAGAATGTCCTTGCAGGTGCAAGTTCCCGTGCAAAATCCTCCTGCATATTGTAAACAGCAGTATATTGTGACCCTAATGAAGGTAGTTTATAATCTATCATAAAGGTTACTCGAAATCTGTCAGAAGGTACAACGTGAATATCCACGCCCTTTTCGGGATCTGAATAAGCAACCGGCTCAGATATTTCCAATACTTTTCGTGGTTTTTTCTGTTCTACAATTCCTGATTTTTGCAATGCTTCAACAAAATCTTTAGAACTGCCATCCATAACGGGAGGCTCTTTAGCAGTCAATTCAATTAATACATTGTCAATCCGTAAACCTGAAACTGCAGCCAGTGCATGTTCAACTGTAAAAATCTTTACACCGCTCTGTTCAATAGTTGTCCCCCTTGAAATATCCACAACATGGTCAATGTCTGCCATGATCGCAGGGCAGTTATCAACATCCTTTCTTACAAAATGAACGCCATAATCCTCAGGAGCTGGTTTAAATATAATTGTACTTTCAAGTCCGGTATGCAATCCGATACCGGTACAAGATACCGGTGTGGAAATGGTGCGCTGAAACCTATGAGGGGTGTTCACTTTTCAGAATAAATTTTTTCTAAGTTTTCTATACGTTTTTTTAAATTGGATACCGAGGATAAAATCGCATCTTTTTGATGCTGTTCACGAATTTTTCTTGCTGGCATTCCAGAATATATCTCTCCGCCTTTTAAAGATTTTGTGACACCGGATTGGGCTGCAATGATAGATTTAGAACCGATAGAAACATGAGGTACAATTCCCGATTGTCCTGCGAAAATACAAAAATCTTCAACGGTCACACTGCCAGCAATTGCTACTCCTGCAGCTAAGAGGCATCCTGTACCTATCTTAACATTATGAGCGATATGAATAAGATTATCCATTTTAGTCATATTTCCTATGATTGTTGCTCCTATAGTAGCTCGGTCTATCGTGCAATTTGCACCTATTTCCACATCACTTCCAATAACCACTTTCCCGATTTGAGGAATCTTATGATGAATGTTGTTTTCAGTGACAAACCCAAATCCGTCACTCCCTATAACGCTCCCGCTGAAAATAACAACACGATCTCCGATAGTACAATCATGATATAGTGTGACACGGGAATGAATACTGCAATCTTTTCCAATAACAGTATTACATCCAATGACGGAATTAGCTCCAATTCTGGTTCCGTCTCCAATTTCTGCATTTGCCTCTATCACTGAATGGGCACCCACAGAAACTTCATCACCTAAAATAGCGGATGAATCAATATCAACAGTGGCATGAATTCCCTTTTGAAGTTTCAGAATAGGACGAAATTCATCTATTATCCTTGAGAATGCAAGCTGGGGGTTTTGAACAACGATCCCGTTTTTTCCGTTCAGGGATGAGGCGTCTGAAACAATGACTGCTGATGCCATCGTTGATTCCAAATATTGTTTATATTTAGGATTTGCTAAAAAAGATATGGTCCCCGATTTTCCGTCTTGTATTTCGGAGACACCGGATATATCCAAGTCAGATTGACCAATTGGTTTTCCTCCGACCAATTCTGCCAGTTGCTCCAGCGTTGACAAATGATTGCCTACCTGGGTGTGTTCTTGCCGACTTTTCTCAATTCATGCAGCACATCATCGGTTAGATCATGAGTGGGTTTTCCATACAGCAAGGCTATGGATCCATCAAAAATAAAATCATATCCTTTTTCTATCGCTACATTATCAACAGCTTTTTTTACTTTTGAAAGTAATTCATATTCCATTTGAGATTGCTTTTTCACCAAATCTCCTTCAGGTCCAACTTTTTTCGCCTGAAAGTTCTGAATTGCTGTTTCCTTGTCTTTAATATCCTGCTCTTTTTCCCGTCGCCATTCGGGAGAACTCATTAATCGTTGAGTTTCAAATGCCTGTTTTAAACTATCTAACTCTTTCAGCAGCTCCTGATATTCAAATTGGACTTTCTGAAAATCCAATTGTAACTGGGATTCTGATTCTTTGAATTCTTCATATTCCATTCGAATTCTGTCAGAAGCTACATATCCGACTTTTAATTGACCGAATAGCAGCATCGGCAAAAAAATGATACTTATAATCAAACAGATCTTACTTGTGTTTTTATTCACTTTTCTCCTCCTGAGAAATTAATTAAAATGGTTGTCCAAATATGATGGTTGATGTCCATCCCTGAGGATTACCAGACCCGGTTATATCATCAAAACCATAACCTAAATCAAATCCCAGCATACCGATCATTGGCATAAAAAACCGAATGCCAACACCTGCTGACTTTCTTAAGGTCAGTGCTCCCGCCCTGGGAATATTAAACGGTTCAGTCATATGATGTGAATTCCAGACATTTCCCATTTCGCCAAAAATCAGACCGTAAACAACGGGATTTTCCGAAAAGGGAAATCTGAATTCCGTATTAAATTTTATCATCGCATTTCCTCCAATCGGACTCCCGCCTGAAGTAACAGGACCGATGGAATTATCCGGATATCCTCGTAGCATATTCCCATAGGGAATTCCATTTCCGCCCATAATAAATCGTTCATCGAAGGGAATGATAGAAAGTTCATCTTCCTGAGAAGGCAGTGATTTTATCATCCCCAAATGAAAAGAACTTTTCAAAACAAATTTCCAGAATGTAGGTGTATACCACTCTAACTTCAAAACATGTTTATGAAAGTCTTCATTCCCTCCCAAAAGCCCTCCGGACAAGGTGGTTTCCAAGGAAAACATGGATCCCAGCGTGGGAAATTCCGGTCGGTTCCGGCTGTCCCTGCTGACAATCTGGGTCAGATTTATGCCCCGTGAAACGTTTAATCCTTTTACATATTGATCGAGGTCGTCCTGGTCACCGCTGTATTCTTTTTCAACGGCTCGCAAAGCCCAGTTACCTCTAAAATAGTCATCAGGCCAACGGAAGCGCCTGCCCCATGTAAGAGATCCACCCTTAACCGTAAAATCCAATGGAAAATAATAATTTGTTGAGGCACCACGAAATGAATAATAGATTGAAAAACCTAATAAATTGGGTGTGTCATACACCATCGGATCGGTAAAACTGAAGCTTATAGATTGGTATTTGGAAGGGGTATTGGTGGTATAAATTGAATAATTTGTACCTGTATTAAAACTGAAGATCAATCGCTGACCCAAACCTCTAAAATTATTGAACTCAAGTCCGCCGCCACCGGTCATCCCGTATTCACCTGTAAATCCTATATTTGCGTTAGCCCGGTCTGCAGATTTTTCCTCGACTACCAGATCAAGGTCTACCTGAGCTTCGTCCACCTGAACTACATCTGGAACTACATTGGAGAAATAATTCAGCATCCAGACCGCCTGCTGACTGCGCATCAATTTTTCCCTGCTGAACACATCTCCTGGAAAAATCCTTAATTCACGACGAATCACATTCTCTCTTGTTTTGGTATTACCACCAATCATAATGTTTCTCACAAAAACCTTATGATTCTCCGAAATTCTAAAATGAATGTCCAGTGAGTCTTCCCCAACCGGAGTTACCAAAGGTTCAATTTGACTGTAGATATATCCTCTATCCATGTATAGGCTTTGCATCCGCTCATAAATTGCCTTGTTGAAATTTTCCTCATTATACGTGTCACCGCTATTCAACCCTAATGCTCTACTCAATATTTCTTCATCATACAGAGTATTTCCTTCCCAGGTAAAATTTCTGAATTTGTATTTTTGTCCCTCAGTAATTTTTATGTACATATTCATTTTTTTATTTTTACTGCCGTACCCTACAGAATCGGAAATAAATTGGAAATCCCGATACCCTTTATTTTTATAAAAAGCAGTGAGTGATTCAATATCTTCATCAAATTTTTCATCGTCAAAATGGGATCGCCAAAATAGATACCACCTTTGCTGTTTTGTATTTTTTAGTACTCTTCTGAGTCTCCAATCAGAAAAAGATTTATTTCCTTCAAATTTAATGGTGCCGATTTTTACTTTCCGGTTTTCTTTTATGAGAAATGTCAAATCTTTTGTGATTTCCAAAATTTTTGGGTCATTTGACCGAACGGTTTTTGCAGGAGTCAATTCACTTTTAATCTCCGCCAATAAAAAACCGTCTTCTGAGTAAATTGTTTTTAATTCCTGTATTTTTTCATGGATTGTATTCAGCTTAAGCCGTTGTCCGGATACAAGCATTAGCTCTTCTTCTAACTGGGAGTCTTTGATTTTCTTATTTCCCTTAAAATAAATTTTCCCAAGTATGGGCGTTTCTTCAACTACAATGGTTATTTTAATTCCGTCTTCAGTTTCTTCGTCAAGTCTGATTTGAATATCTGCAAACATCCCCAAATTCCATAACCGTTTTACCGCTTTGGAAAAGTCTCCCGGTTTCACTTCATTCCCTACTTTTAATGAAGCGGTATATCGAATCATTCGATCGGTTGTAACCACATTCCCCTCAACAGTTACATCAAGGATTTTTATTTCAGAAGCAGGTTGCCCAAACAAACTGAAAAAACAGAGGGAGAAAAGGAATAGATAAAATTTGTTCTTCATGCAGTCTGTACTTGCTTACTTATTTTCCCGAATCGCCGTTCCCTGTTTTGAAATTCATGAATAGCGGTTAATAGCTGTTCTTCTCGAAACTCAGGCCAATATGTGTCGGTCATATATAATTCAGAATAAGCCGATTGCCACAATAAAAAATTGCTGATTCTATGTTCTCCACCGGTTCTGATCAATAAATCCGGATCTTTGATATTGTTTGTGTAAAGATTATTCGAAATGGTTTGTTCGGAAATCTGTTCCGGCTTTACTTCTCCTGAATCTATTTGATCCATTATTTTATTCACTGCCATTATTAATTCCTGTCTGGAACCATAATTCAGTGCTAAAACCAGGTTCAGCCCGGTGTTATCCTCAGTTAATTCAATACCCTCCAAAATGCCTTTTCGTGCAGAATCAGGAAGAGCATTTAAATCGCCTATTGTTGTTAATTTAACTTTGTTCTTATGGAGACTTTTGACTTCATCCCGGATGGTGTTGAGAAGCAGTTTCATCAACGCTGAGACTTCTCTTTGTGGGCGCTGCCAATTTTCAGTGGAAAAGGTATAAAGAGTTAAATGTTTTACCCCTATTTCTCCGCAGACACGGGTTATTTCCCGAACCGAATTAATTCCTTCATGATGACCTGCCAGGCGAGGCATTGATCTCTGTTTTGCCCACCTGCCATTTCCATCCATTATGATAGCAATATGTTCCGGGATAATTCCCCGGTTAAGAATTTCCTCTCTTAGTTTTGAATAATTCACTAAATGCTACAAATTAAATAAAGGTGATAATAATTCAACCCTTCTATGTTTATTAAGTGATTCTGTTCCAAATATGAAAACCAAAAAGAATTAAAGTTCATTATCTATTTTTGACACAATTTGAGAAAATAATTTTGATTCAGAAATTTCAGATGATAGGAATGTAAGGGGTGTTCCTGCATCTGTAGAATCCATTATAGATTGTGACAGTGGAATTTTCCCCAACAAGGGTACACCAAGACGCTTACTTTCTTTTTCACCACCCCCCTTTTTAAACAGATCAATAGTTATTTGGAATTTTCCTTTTTCATCCGTGGTCGACTCATACCCGTCCTCTAATGTAACCAAACTATTCCTAAGGGGATTTTCTTCATCATCAACCACTTTTCCTTTTAAGGTCAATCCCGACATATTTTCAACTACACCTAAAACCGGTGTATTGACCTTGCGGAACATATCAGCACCCTTTCGTACATCAGAAAGTGCAATATCCTGCGGTGTTGTAACTATAACGGCTCCACTGATCTGTATTTTTTGAGTCAATGTTAGTTGAATATCCCCTGTCCCGGGTGGTAAATCCAGAATGAGATAGTCTAATTCTCCCCATGAAACATCCCGGAAAAACTGCTCGGTCATTCGTGCTACAAGGGGACCCCGCCAAATTGTGGGAGCATCATTTCCGCTGATAAATCCAAAACTGAGAACTTTTATACCATTCCAGTCCAGGGGAATCAATTTTTTTTCCTGAGTGAGCTGAGGAGATTCATTGATTCCCAAAATGATGGGCAGGGATGGACCATAAATATCAAGATCGAGAAGTCCAACCTTGTATCCGTTTTGAAAAAATGAACAGGCTAAATTGGCTGCCACAGTAGATTTCCCCACCCCACCTTTTCCACTGGCAACTGCAATGATATGCTTCACTTTTTCCGGTTTCATGGGTTGAGCCATACTGCTTTTAGGCTGGGCAGTTCCGGTAACCGTTACATCTATATGGCGGAATGTTTTGAGTGATTCTAATTTATCCTTGACCATTAATTGCAGTTCTTCCTGTTTTGTTTTGTCAGCAGAAATCTTCAATGTAATACGGATATTCTCATCACTTAGTGAAATATTATCAATCAACCCAAACGAAACAATATCACGACTAAATCCCGGATAATTAATTTGGGATAAAACCTTTAAGACTTGATCTTTTGTCATGGGGAAATAGGGTGAAGATGAAAAACGGCTTTCCTAAAAAAGCCGTTTAATAAATAGAGGATGTGAAATATCAGCCGGTATATTCTTGACCAAACCATTCGTAGTTGATTTTAATGTATTTGTTCCACTCTTCAGGGACCTCGCTTTCTTCAAAAATTGCTTCCACGGGACATTCCGGTTCGCAGGCACCACAATCAATACATTCCTCAGGATCAATGTATAGCATGTCATCATCCTTCGGTACAAAATCATCTGCTTTTGCCTCTTCTCCCGCACCGGTTTTATCATAAGGTCCGTGAATGCAGTCAACAGGACAAACTTCTACACAAGCAGTATCGCAGGTTCCTACACATGGTTCAGCAATAATATAGGTCATTTATTACTCCTAAATATTTAATAATGAAAAAATAATTTTTGTATGAAACCCCGAAAATTAGTGATGATTTCATCATGGGGAAAAGTCTTTTAGGTAATAAATTCGCTCTGTCATTACTCATCGTTTAAATACCAACTCTACGGAGTAGGAAAGCTTATTGAACTTAGAAAAATCTCTCACTAATGTAATCAGAAATTTGAAACTTCTCAGAAAATTCAATTATTTTTCTCCAAGGTTGTCTTGAACCG
Source organism: uncultured bacterium (assembly GCA_964518835.1). GTDB lineage: Bacteria > Fidelibacterota > Marinisomatia > Marinisomatales > AB-629-J13 > AB-629-J13. Next base: position 38,845 of record CAZFKU010000002.1, on the reverse strand, counting down.
GTCTCATATCAAACAAAACACTTTAAAACTCTGGTCTGCTCAGACCGTTTCAGCTACAGGAGATGCGGTTTATCAATTAGCGCTGGTTTGGATTATTCTTGAAATAACTGAATCCACTCTTGCAACAGGACTTGTGGCAATGGGCGCTCATTTACCAGCAATACTTTTTGGAATTTTTGCAGGGGTTTTAGCTGACAGACATAATAGAATAAGGCTAATGTTATTCTCAAATTTTTCACAGGCAATTGTTGTTGCCATTATTCCAATCCTATTATTCGTGGATATTAAAATAGGATTCGTCATTGGGATCCTGGCTTTTGTTCGTGCTTCATTCGGTTCTTTATTTCCACCGGCAATGAATGCATTTCTACCTGAACTCTTTCCCCGTGATTCATTAATGAAAATAAATTCGCTGATAGCAACCAGCGGACAGTTTGCATATTTAGCCGGACCAGCTTTAGCCGGCATATTATTAAATGTAATGTCAGTGAAATTACTGTTTGTCTGGGATGCTATGTCTTTCTTGTTAGCTGGTCTACTGCTTTTGACCATCAGGTCTCCAAATAAAATTAGAAAATCAAATAGGGGGGTTCCATTCCAGGAATTAAAGTCCGGATTTACCTATTTGAAAACCCACGGTTCAATTGGACTTCTAATCATTTTGACTATCGTGAATAATATTTTCATCATGGGACCAGCTATTGTGGGGATGCCAATTATGATCAAACATTACTTGAGTGGTTCAGCCTCCGACTTTGCCTTCGTAGAAGCAGGTATGGCTTTGGGGATGTTGACAGGATCGTTTTTTATGTACCGATTTGCTCAACGATTTAAAAGCGGATTTCTTCTTTTACTGGGGATGCTTTGGGATGGATTGACTTACGCTCTTTTCTTTTGGGTTCAATCGGTTCCAATGGCTTTGTTTATCATCATTTTTCATGGAATGGGAATTCCGGTTATTACGGTTTCCCGAACAGCCATTCTCCAAAAATATACACCGAACAACTATCATGGCAGACTGTTTTCTATGGTTCATTTGGCTGTTTCTGGTATGACAGCAGTTTCAACAGCTTTAGTGGGAATTTTGGCTGAATTTGTTTCTATTCATATTGTGTTTCTGCTGTTCGGAATCGGAGGTACACTCACCGGACTTATTGGATTTTTAAATCGAAAAATTTTAAATTACCAGTAGATGAAGGTTCATTACTTTCTTATTATTGATCAGGGAACAAGTGGAACTAAATCTTTTCTATTTAATGAAAAAGGAGAAGTTTGTTTCAGTGAAAAAATTAAACACAGTTTAATCCGCCCTAAACCGCTCCATATTCAAGATAACGCCCAATCCATTGCTGACGTGGTGAAAAAATTAATGGTTTCTGCACTAAATTGGTCAGAAGAAAAAAATGGAGGAATTCTCTCCATTGGATTAGCGGTGCAGAGGTCAACCTTTTTATTCTGGGATAAAAAATCCGGTTATCCCCTAACTCCAGCTCTCAGTTGGCAGGATAACCGGGCTCATTATCTCGTTAAGAAATTCAAGAAACAAAAACAGACGGTTTACAGAAAAACAGGTGTCCCCCTAAGCGGTCATTTTGGAGCTTTAAAATATATTCATCTCATTAATAATTCCCCTGAACTTGAGGAGGGAGTCAAATCAGGGAATACCTTTTTTGGTCCACTTAGTTCTTACCTAACACACGTTTTAACCGGAACGGCTGTTGTGGATCATTCAATAGCCGGGCGTTCTCAATTATTTTCATTGGCTTCTCTCAATTGGGATGACAGTTTGTATAAATTATTCAATGTCAACAGGTCAAGCCTTCCTCCGTTGGTTCCGACAATCCATGATTTTGGAAAGGTAACAAATAACCATCAAAGCATTCCTCTATTTTGTGTCATCGGTGATCAACAGGCAGCATTGATGGGGCAGGGCTTTACCGAGTCCGGGACAATTGCAGTAAATTTAGGGACATCAGGCTCTGTTCAATGTTATTCAGGAAACAAGCCGAAATTTATAAATGGACTTATGTCAAATTTATTTTGGTCTTCAAAATTCAATTATCAATTTTTTTTAGAAGGAACTATCAATGCTTGCAATTCTCTTTTTTACTGGTTGGAAGACCATTTAAATATTCCCCATAAAAAAATGAAATGGGATAAAAGATGTATAAAAACAACGACAAATGGAGCTCTCATACCCGGTTTTACCGGAATTACCTCTCCCTATTGGGTTCAACCAGAGAAATCTATTTTCTATAATTTGGAAAATGCATCAAACAACGAAATTATCAGAGCCGGAATGGAATCCATTGGGTTTTTAGTTCACGATATAATACAAACTCTCAAAAAAGCCGGATTCAAAATTTCTGTGGTTCACACTGGTGGAGGTGGTGCCAGAAAACCCCTACTGCAATTCATTGCGGATTTATTGAAGGTTCCTGTGAAATTGTCTGCACTAAAGGATAAAACCGCATTGGGAGTATTTCGCCTTTTATTTAAAAACCAATTTGGTGAATTTCCTAAAATTACCCATTCATTTCAGGAAGAATATTTTTCCAAAATGACTGATACTCAGAGGGAAGAAAAATTAGAGATTTGGAAGAAGGCTTTAGTGAATGCTAAAGTGAAATTATAATATCTCCCTTAACGCATAAATCAGTAAATCCGCATCCTGTTGATCGTTGTACACCTGAAACGAATATCGTAAAAGTGTTTTTTCATTCCATTCAAAAATAGGCACTTCAATGGAAAATTCTTTTAGTAGTGTACTTTTCAAATTGATTGGATCATCAGTTTTGATTTCTACACTTGCCATTTGGCCCAACCATTCTTCCTTATTGGGACATAGATGATTGATTTCAAAATAATCATCCAACCTACTGCGGGTTTCCCGTACCATCCATCTGCATTTTTCCGTTTGAATATTCCAGTCATCATTTTGTTGGAATTCTATGGCAGTCGGCACAGTCAAGAAAGCGCTCATATCCCGGGTTCCCTGCCATTGGTTTTCAAGTAAAAAATTGGTTTCAGAAGGATCAACTCCCTCTTTTCCCCAACTGGTGATAAGTGGTTTTACTTTGTCTTGAAATGATTTCCGCACATAGACAAATGATGAACCCTTAGGTGCACAAAGCCATTTATGACAGGCACCTACATACACATCCGGGTCTATTTCTGAAATAGTGAGAGGAATATGCCCCGGGACATGTGCGCCGTCAATGATGGTGAGAATTCCCATTTCTCTTGCTCTTTTACAAATTTCTTTAACTGGAAAAATCAATGCTGTGGAACTGGTAATTTGACTTAGGAAAATCACTTTTGTCTTTTCCGTAACGCCTTCCCAAAAATACTCAGTGAATTCCTCGTGTGTAATGCAGGGGAAAGGGATATTTCTTTGGATAAAGTGAGTTCCTGTCCTGCCTGTGTATGCTTCCCAACTACGGATCAATGCACCGTACTCATGGTCTGTGGAAAGAATTTCATCTCCCGAATTCAGTTCAAAACTGTTTATGATGGTGGTTACTCCTGTGGTTGGATTGGGGACAAAAAATAAATCATTCCCATCGCATCCCACAAATTTTCCTAATGCAACTCGTGCGGATTCCAAATGTCTGTAAACATCTTCCGCCATAAACTGAACCGGTTGTTCTTCCAGTTTTTTCTGCCAATACTGATATTTTTCAAAAACCTGCTGGGGGCAGGCACCAAAGGAGCCGTGGTTGAGGAAGGTTACATCTGGGGATAGAAGAAAAGATTCTTTCACAAACTAAATTATTTTGCCAACGCCCCCATGGGATCCCAGGGGGGCAATTTTACAGGTTCCCTTTGATAAATTTCCAGTTCTTCGCCTATCAAATATTTTTTATGAACTACCACCTCATAATTATATTCATCAAACCAGTTGTCCATCATAATATCGTAGCCTTTGTCACTTCGTTTCTTTCCCCAGCTGTTTTCCACCCGCCATTTCCGGGGTTTGCCTTTTGAATCCAAATCTACTCCGGTAAACAGCATGGCATGGGTCATCTGGCTGTCTCCATATTCCAAACGGTCTGCTTTTGTCATGGGAAAGCTTGTTCCGTAAAATAAATCAAAATCAAACAATTCCATGTCCATCACTCCTAATGACCGGTGAAAATGTTTGCCTACATCACACCCAAACCAAACAGGGCTATCATCTTTGATGGACGCCATAGCAGTCTCCCTGAGGCGTTTAGAAGGAAGGTTTAAATACTTGATACTTTCACCTCCCGATACATTTCCAAGATATTCAACTGTATATACTTCATTGTAGGTTTTATCGGACATAGGGCAGTTAATTAGACATACATAATCACGTAAGTCCAACCCAACATGATTTGTAAAAAACCGTTTTGGTGTGAGACCTTCAAAGCGGTGAAATTTCTTTTTTTTGTCTCTCACTTGCCACTCAAAATTTTCCGGTGGTGTTCCTAAATGAATAGTGAGTAAGCGATACACGGTCCCCAACATACCCTCTTTCAAATTTCGCAAATCTGTAATGGTTGCGCCTTTATTATTTGCATCCCTTAAAGTCTTCGCAAATTCCCTCAACTTTCGAGTGATCATCCGGTTCATCCGCATGGATTTACTGCTCTGAAAGGTCTCCGGCATTTCTGTTTGTGGAACCACACCATATTTATTAATGAGATTGATGAACATGTGCCATTGGCCTCCATCCTGAATGGGATTTTCCACAAGGTGCATGATGAGTCTTCCGTCTTTAGGTTCATTCAAAGTTGCAATTATATTTTCAAGAAAATAATTGGATTTTTCAAGTTTGTCCCAAAACATGAAATAGCTCTGGCTGAATTCAAACATTTTTAGATTATATTTTCTACCCAGATAGATACGGAATAAATTCAATCCGGCAAACCCCCAACACCGTCCACTGGATTTTTGATTGGTTACAGGCATTTCTCCAGAGACCATTTCCGAGAATGTATGATCAATTTTCCGATAGGCTTCCCAATCCATTGCAAGGTCTTCAATCTCTCCTCGCATAGCAGCATTTCTTGCCAATCGCAAGGACGCATCAGAAATGGTTTGTTTTTTGAGTTCTTTTGATTGTTTCAAAGTGATGTTTTGGTTCATTTTTTTACTCGTTTTTTTATATTGTTATAGGCTGTGTCATAGAAATTTCAAAATCTTCCAGAGCTTCAATAAGTCTTTCTAATCCTTCATATCTAACTGCATTCATCCCTGAGGTTTTTGCCCCTTCAACATTCTCTTCATTATCATCAATAAAAAGTGCTTCTCCACCGGAAGATTTAACTTTATTCAATGTCAATTCATATATTTCTTGATCCGGTTTTCTGTATCCGGTGTCAAAGGAATACACAGCACCCGTGACAAATCGGTGGAGTCGGCATTGACTGTTGGATTGTAAAAATCGAATGTGCCAAGGATTGGTGTTGGATAATAGCCAGACAGGAATGGTTTGACACAAAGATTCCATCAAACCCACAATTGAAGTTTCCTCCCCCAGCAGTAATCTCCAGCCATGCCAGAATTCATCTTCAGAAATTTTATTTTCACCGGGAAGTAAATTATTGAATGCACTATAAAATTGAAAATCGTCACACTTGCCAGTTTCATATTGATAATGGATATCCCACGAAACAAATTCATGTAAGTATTTCAACGATACCCCGGTTGCTTTTGCCCAGTAATTAAAGGTTTTTTCAGGATGAATATCCAATAGAACTCCGCCAATATCAAATATGAGAGTCTTAATTGCTGGCATTACAGAATTAGATGAAATCTAATTTTACAGAACGACTAGTTCTCTGGAGGTGGTGTTCAGTACTTCACATCCATTTTCCTCGATGATTATGTCATCTTCAATGCGGACTCCTCCCCAGCCCGGAAGGTAAATTCCCGGCTCTACAGTTACCACATTTTTCGGTTCGAGAAATTGATTGCTCAGTTTACTGAGACGGGGCTGAGTGTGAATTTCCAATCCCAGTCCATGTCCCGTCCCGTGATTGAAATATTCTCCATATCCATTCTTTTCAATAATATTTCGTGGAATCGCATCCATTTCTTTGCACGAGACTCCTGCTTTTGCTGAAGCTACTGCTGTCTCCTGAGCTTCTTTGACGATATTGTAAATTTCACGGTGTTTTACCGTTTCTTTTCCAAGAACAGGTGTGCGGGTCATGTCGGCATGATAACCGGCATATTTAGCGGCAGCATCAATAACTATAAAATCCCCTTTCCTGAATTTTCTGTCTGTCGGAACCGCATGAGGCAGGGCGCTGTTTGGTCCTCCGGCCACAATGGGAGGGTAGGCTTCTCCGTCTCCCTCACGGCGGTAATACAAAACTAATTCATTTGCAATTTCTTTTTCAGTGATCCCTTCTCTTATATGCGGAACCACTTCTTCATAAGCTGCATCCGTAATCTCAACGGCAGTACGAATGGCGTTTATTTCGGATTCATCCTTCACAGCCTGTAAATTTTCCATAATATTTTTTGTGCATATCCAATCCGTTTTTGAAAAAAGTTCTGTCATGGTATTGTACTGAGTAAAAGGAAGATGCTCTCCTTCAAATCCCAATTTTAATCCGTTGGGAATCAGGTTTCTTTTTTTTGTGCTCATGAGTTCTAAATGGGATAAATTTTCAATAATGCATGAAAATCCTGAAACTTGTTTTTTGGATTGTTCTGTGTATCTTCCATCAGAAATAAAATATTGATCTTGAGGAAGAACCAGGCAGGTAGCAGCGGAACCTGTGAATCCACAGATATAACGAATGCTGGTGAGATTTGTAAGGATGATACCGTCAATTCCCTGTTCACTGAGAACAGATTTCAGTTTTTCCTGACGAGCTGAGTATAATGAAGGAGTCATTACTTTTAAATTGAAAAGATGTTAATTACTTGAGTGAAACTTTTTTAAAATCCTGTTGCGGGTTTTTATTACCCGTTTTTTATCTTGATTTTTTTCCTCAAGAATATCCAATATATCAATAGCCTGAGGATATAAACCCTGGTTTTCCAATATTTCCACCAAAGTGAATGTTGCCAATTTGGAACTTATCTTTAAGGGTTTCAACTCGGAGGTGGAAACGGATTGTGCCGTTTTTTTTCGAGTGGTTGAGTTTTGTTTCTTCGTAATTTTCTTCCGCTTCTGATGTGCTGACTTGAAATTAAACCGTTCATAATTTTTTCTTACCGCTTTAACAGTATTTGGGGAACGGTTTATTTTTTCCTGAATTTCAGCTAAAAGTGTGAGTGCTTCAGGATAAACAGTGTGGGTTTTAAGTAACCTTTTTAATGTTCCTTCCGCTTTTTTAAAATCTTTATTTTCATTTTGGATTTGTGCCAAAACAAACAAGCCATCCGGATGATCCGGATGATGGTTCAATCCAATTTTACAAATTTCTTCTGCTCCAGGAGTCTCTCCATCCATCAAAAACAGGTCTGCTACCAACGGAAACTGGTTCGAGTCCGGATGATTATGAAAATAATCTCCCATGATTTCCCGGTCTGATAAATCCATCATCTGCGGTTGGAATTCACCCACTCAGTAATATAATCAATCGTTTTATGGACAGGTGTTCCGGGACCGAATAACTTTCCGACTCCCATTTCGTATAACGAATCCATATCCTTCTTTGGAATAATCCCGCCGCCGGTCAATAAGACATCGGTCAAACCTTTTTCGTCCATAAGGTTTTTCACTCTGGGGAAAATGGTCATGTGTGCATTATTTAAACTGGACAAGGCGATGACATCTGCATCTTCCTGCAATGCAGCAGAAACGATCATTTCAGGAGTCTGGCGTAGTCCCAGATAAATGACTTCCATCCCTGCATCCCTGTAAGCGGAAGCTAAGACTTTGATCCCCCGGTCATGACCGTCCAAGCCGGGCTTTGCCATAATAATTCTTATTTTTCGATTCATTTAAAAAGTGGATTCATTTACATCATAAAATTACAATAGGAACATCCAAAATAAAAAAGGGCAACTAGCGGGAGCATTCCTTAAATTTTACTATCCAGAACAAAAGTAACCGGTCCTTCATTTGTCAAGTTAACTGACATCATCGCACCGAATTCTCCTGATTCTACAGGAATTTCCTTTTCACGTAATTGATACATAAACCGTTCGTATAGATGTTTCCCTTTCTCAGGCGGGGCGGCATGGATAAAACTGGGACGCCTTCCTTTTTTCCAATCCCCGCAAAGTGTAAATTGGCTTATCACTAAAACAGAGCCTTTGATGTCCTTAACAGATAGATTCATTTTATCATCCTCATCATTGAAAATCCTGAATCCCGAAATTTTTTCCACTAAAAAATTGACATCTTCTTCCGTATCATCCTGCATAACGCCTATCAAAACAACCAGCCCGTTTTGAATAGCGCTTTTTACCTCTCCATGGATGGTTACATTTCCTTTAGAGACACGTTGTACTACTGCAATCATTCAATCCATATATTCTGTTTACCGTATATTTTTTTCAGCTTACTGCAGAATTTACTATCGGTTGAAACACGAATATTGTGTGCGAGAATTTGCTGGTGTCTTCCGTTTTTGGGGATATGAAACACCAACCGTGTATCGCCCTGATAATCCTCAGCGATTTTATAAAGCTCGTCAATTTCCTTGGTAGTAATGGAATCGGGATTAACCAATATATTTAAATGTTTGGACAATTGGTCTTCTGCCTTGTCCAGTGAGACAATGTTCTCTGCTAACATTTTTACATTTCGAGTTTCAGATCTATCTTCTGGGTTTCCTGAAACAAACACAATATTTCCTTCCTTAATTATTTCTTTAAACCGAGAAAATATATCATTAAAAGCAATAATTTCTGCCCTTCCTCCGATACATTCCATTTTTATTCGTGCCCATTCTCTCCCGTTTTTATCGAAATTTCGGGTTATTCCTTCAATCAAACCGCCCAACCTGAATGATTTTCCTGTAGCGGCTGGAATGGCTTCCGTAAAATCATAGGTAGCATATTTCTCAATTATATCTGCATGTTTTATCAGGGGGTGACCGGACACATACGTTCCCAAAACTTCTTTCTCAAATGTGAGAGATTGCTTTTCACTCCACGGTTCACTTTCATGCAATTTCGGTTCTTTTATCATCGAGTTTGCACCATCTTTTCCGCCAAAAATATCCACCTGATTTCTATTCTGATTGATCTGGATACTTTGTCCATATTTGAGAACATTATCGATAGAAGCAAACATTTCAGATCGTTTTCCGGGAAGACAATCCAGCGCACCTGCTTTAATTAAACTTTCAATCACTTTTCTGTTCAATGATGCAGATACAACCCGGGAACAAAAATCGAAGATTGATTTAAACTCTCCCTTTTTTTCTCTTTCATCAATAATACTTTTCAGCGCAGAGGAACCAACGTTTTTTATAGCATTCAAACCATAAGAGATGCTCTGATTATCAAGAGGCTGAAAATCAATTTCGGATATATTTATATCCGGAGGGTGAACTTGTATGTTTAATTTTCTGCATTCATTAATAAGCCGGACTATTCGATTGGTGTCGGACATAAAACTGGTGAGATTTGCAGACATAAATTCAACAGCATAATGTGTTTTTAACCATGCGGTTTGATAGGCAATGTAGGCATAAGCAGTGGAGTGACTTTTGTTAAAACCATATTCAGCAAATTTTTCAATCAAGGCAAATATGGCTTTTGCCTTTCGGGCACTGATTTTATTTTTTTCAGACCCTTCAACAAAATCAGTTTTCATCCGCTTCATTAGTGCAACATCCTTCTTTCCCATTGCCCTACGCATTAAGTCTGCATTTGCCAGAGAAAATCCTGCAATCTGGTTTGCTATTTGCATGACCTGTTCCTGATAAACAATAATTCCATACGTTTCTTTTAAAATATCCTCAAGGTTTTTATGCATGTAATCAATTGTTCTTTTACCCTGTTTCCGTTGGATAAAATCGTCAATATTGCTCATGGGGCCCGGTCTGTACAACGCATTCATTGCGATAAGGTCTTCGATACAGGTGGGTTTCAACTTTGTTAAAAACTCCCGCATCCCTGCTGACTCAAACTGGAAGATTCCGATTGTGAGTCCCTGTGTAAAAAGATCATACACATCCTCATCATCAAGCGGGATAGATTGAATGTCCACCTTTTCATGATTCTTCTCGATCAATTCCAGTGTACGCTCGATTACTGTAAGATTTCTAAGGCCGAGAAAATCCATCTTTAACAACCCTAATTTTTCCAAGCCTTTCATATCATACTGGCTGGTCACATCTCCTTTTGATGATTTATAGAGCGGAATAAAGTCCGTGAGGTCTCCCGGCACAATAACCACCCCAGCTGCATGAGTAGATGCATGGCGGTTTACCCCTTCCAGAATGAGAGAATGTTCGATTAATTCTTTGTATTCACCATCTGCCATTTTCTTGAATGTCGGACTTTTCTTTAATGCACCATTCAGGGATATATTTAATTCTTCCGGAATTTCCTTTGCGATCTTATCTACTTCTCCAAATGGATATCCCATAACCCGCCCCACATCCTTCACAGCCTGACGTGCTTTCATCTTCCCAAAAGTAATAATTTGGGTTACGGATTTCTCTCCATATTTATTTTTAATATATTGAATGACCTCTCCACGGCGTTCATAACAAAAATCAATATCTATATCAGGAAGACTAACCCGTTCGGGATTTAAAAACCGTTCAAAAAGAAGGTCGTGTTTCATTGGATCAATGGTTGTAATCCCTAAAACATAAGAGACCAGACTCCCCGCTGCAGATCCCCTTCCGGGACCTACGGGTATATGGTGCTTCTTCGCATAGTCAACAAAATCAGCTGTAATCAAAAAATATCCTGAAAATCCCATCTGTTTTATCACAGAAAGTTCGTAGGTCAAACGTTCTGTTAACTCAGATGTTATTTGGGGATACAAAGACTTAAGACCATCCATGCACAGGGACTGGAGATACAAATCCGAATCCTTTTCCTTTGAATTTTCAGGAATGGTAAAAACCGGTAAATGATATGAATCAAAATTCAATTTCAAATTACATCTTTCTGCAATTTCAAGGGTGGCATCGCAGGCTTCCGGTAAATCATCAAACAATTTTCTCATCTCTTCAGGAGAGCGGAGAAAAAATTCTTCTTTCTTATATCTCATTCTTTTTTCATCACTGCGAAAATGATTGCTTTGAAGGCAGATGAGAATATCATGGGAATCCCAGTGTTTTTTGCGAGTGTAATGAACATCATTGGTGGCAACATATTTGAGACCCATCTGTTTTGCCAGCTGCAGGTTTTTATCGTATGCACGGTCTTCCTCCATTCCGTGCCGTTGAATTTCCATATAAAAATTATCTTTCCCGAAAATGTTTACATGTTCTTCAACAGCATGCTGGGCTTCCAGATCCTTACCGTCCAAGTGAAGTCTGGTTATTTCACCATTCAGACAGGCAGAAAGTCCTATGAGACCTTCTGAATGGTCTTTCAATATTTCTTTATCCATTCGGGGTTTATAATAAAATCCATCAAGAAATGATGAGGAAGACAGTTTCATGAGATTTTTATAACCTTGTATATCTTTACACAGAAGGATAATATGAAACGTCCGCTGACGGTGACCTTGAGCCGTCTGCTTAATTGTACGACTTCCTTTCCCCACAATATAAGCTTCCATCCCGATAATCGGATTAATTCCTTTTTTCTCACATTGCAGGTAAAAATCTACTGCACCAAACATATTTCCATGATCGGTTAAAGCAATGGAATTCATTCCCAGTTCTTCAGTCCTGTTTACCATTTGTTTGATGGGTTGGGCACCATCCAAAAGACTATAATCGGAATGGTTATGCAAATGGACGAATTCAGGTCCCAATTTTAGCTCCTGTATATATTGAAATGATTCCCATGATGGTGGCAATTTTTAGTAAAATGGATGATTTTCTGGCGGTTGATCTGGAGTGTGATTTCATGAACGAAAATACAACAATTGTCAATGGTAACTCAACTCCCAAGACAAGCGGAATGAGATAAAATGCAGAATATAAATTTGTAAAATACGGAATAACAGAGACAATTCCTGTTGCTACCGAAAGCAGGATTACCAGCTGAACAGCTTTATCCAGCCCAAACATTATAGGAAAGGTCCTTAACCCCGATTTTTTGTCTCCTTCCATGTCTTCAATATCTTTTATCAATTCCCGTACTAATGTCAAAGAAAATGCAAGACCTGCCGGGATGAACATGGGATTAATATTTTCAAAAACCAATCCGCAAAATAGAAAGGTCAGTCCCAATAAAAAAGCTATGACACCATTTCCCACAAGAGGAATTGATTTCAATTTGAGTGAGTAAAATATCAGAAGAGGAAAGACAATAAACCAGACAAGCAAAGTCGCAGACAGGGGAAGCAAAAAACACATTCCAGCCCCTGAAATAAATAATACTTTTGCATAATTTCCTGCTGCTTTCAAGGAAATTTGACCGGCGGCTATGGGTCTTTCTGGTTTGTTTATATTATCTTCTTTTTTATCCTGAATGTCATTGAAGATATTCGCACCGCCTATAAATAAACCTACTGTCAAAACGGTAGAAATGAGAAGAAAAATATTCTCGAACGCATTCAGAATACCAGCACAAACAACAACAGTCCCAGCAGAAATGATAATATTGATCGGGCGGAGAATGCGGACATAATCTGCCACGGAATTCATTTGGATTGTACTATGAGAACTCTGTGATTTCCTGAGTAATCTTTTTTCAAATCTGCATTATATCCATAATGACAGAATATTTTTATTGCCTTGAAAGAGTGTTCTCTACTTCCTGTCTCTAACACCATATATCCGTTTGGATTTACAAGCGAATGGAAATGTTTGGCTAAATATCTATAAAAAATTAATCCGTCTGCATTATCTGTCAGCGCTAACACTGGATCATGATCAATCACCTCCGGCATTAAAAACTTCATGTCTTTTTTTGGAATGTAGGGAGGATTGGAAATAACCAAATCATAAGTGTGTTTTGGAGTTTCTGTAAGAATATCCATCTTTTTAAAACGGATATTTTTCAACTCGTGATAATCCCTGTTTATTTTTGCTATTTTTAATGCTCTTGTGGAAATGTCTATCGCTGTTATTTGTGAATTTTCACATTCTTTTGCCAAAGCAACTGCTAAACAGCCTGATCCCGTTCCGACATCTAATATTGAAATGGGGTTCTGTTTTGTTATTAAACCTAATACTTCATCAACCAATCTCTCTGTTTCGGGTCTGGGAATAAATACTCCTGAATCTAGGTAAAAAGTCAATCCGTAAAATTCTGTTTTCCCGGTGATTTTCTGCACCGGTTCATGATTTACTCTTCGGCCAATCCATTTTTTGAATGTTTTTAACTGATGATAGGAAACAGGTTTTTGACTGAAAGGCAGATCACTCATTCTGCAATCAAACAGATCACTCGCCATCCAAAGTACATTTCGGTGTGGATTTTCGATTTGATGATGGTTCAGTTGCATTTCTCCCCATGAAATCAATTCATGCAGTAATGGAGTTGATAATTCTGAATTCTTCATCCTGTATTTATGCCGGTTAACTGTTCCTGTTGTTCTGCTAATTGAAGCTGTTCGATAAATGGTATCAAGTCTCCGTTTATCATATTTTCAAGATTATGTGCAGTATAATTTATCCGATGGTCGGTTACCCTGTTTTGAGGGAAATTATAGGTTCGTATCTTCGCTGAACGATCTCCTGTTGACACCAATGAACGGCGGGTTTCCGCCCGTTCCTGAGCCAATCTTTCTTCCTCAGCAGCAAGTAATCTGGATCGCAGAACTTTCATCGCAGCCGTTCGGTTTTTATGCTGGGATTTTTCATCCTGGCATGTTACCACCAATCCCGTTGGTAAATGTGTTATCCGTATTGCCGATTCTGTTTTATTGACATGCTGACCTCCGGCACCGCTGGCTCGATATGTGTCTATTTTCAAATCTTCATCCCTCACCTCAATATCAGCATCTTCGGCTTCCGGCAAAACCGCCACTGTTGCAGCTGAAGTATGCAGACGACCACTTGCTTCTGTTTTTGGAACTCTTTGAACCCGGTGGACACCGCTTTCAAACTTCAGCCTGCCATATGCTCCTTCGCCGTTCAATGAGAATGTGATGCTTTTAAATCCTCCAATTCCTGTTTCATTCACATCCAGTATTTTTAAGGATAAATTTGCATTTTCTGCGTAATGGGAATACATCCGAAATAAATCAGCAGCAAACAAAGCCGCTTCCTCTCCGCCTGTCCCAGCTCGAATCTCCATGATTATACTTTTATCATCGTTTGGATTTCGGGGAAGAAGCAATATTTTCAGTTCTTCTTCCATTAATATTTTTCTGGTACTCAGTTCTGCCAATTCTTCTTTCGCTAATTGGATAAGTTCTTCATCATCACCGGGTAATATTTCTTCAACTTCTTCGATTTGTTGAATTAATTCAATATATTCTCTGCCCTTTATCACAACCGGTTCCAGGCGGCTTCTTTCCTGCGCTGTTTTTTTCATGAGTTCCGGATTGCCAATAACTTCAGGAGTGGAAAACTGTTTTTCAATATCCTCAAAATGGTCAATTATTTCAATTACCTTTTCTTTCATCCAATTGCCTCGGCAACATATTCCTTACCTGATACTTTTTCGTATTCATCCCCAAATGCAGATTTCAGTGCTTCAATGGCAACTTCCACCATATCATCTTCGGGAGGACGGGTTGTGATATTCTGCAGCCATAATCCCGGTTTTCTCAAGATTCGGAAAATGAGTGATTCATTTCTTGCAGTCAATTTTATAACTTCATATCCAATTCCGGAAACTATGGGAATCATGGGAATATGAAACAACAATCGTATTGGCAGAGAAATGGTGCCTAACACAGAAATAATAACCGTATCCACCACAGCAAAAATTAATATTGCAGAAAGCAGTACGATAAAAAGAAAGCTTGTACCACAGCGTGGATGCTGAGTGGGGAAGGACTGTGCATTCTGAATAGTCAGTTCCTGCCCTGACTCAAAATTATACACAACTTTATGTTCAGAGCCATGGTATTTAAACAGCCGGCGAACATCTTTTAACATAGATATCAAAGCTAAGTAAATCACAAAAAAAGTAATGCGAAATCCACCGGATATAAGGTTAAACCAGAAAGCATCTTTTTCAACATTTAAGAATTTTGTGGTTATCCACAATGGAAGAATGAGAAACAAAAAAAGTGCTAACCCTACAGAAAAAAATGTAGTGAAAATATCTGCAAACTTGTTCTGTTTTTGGTCGGGTTCTTCCGGTGGTATCGCAATATCAGCAGACCATTGCAATGTTGAATATCCTAATTTCATTGCTTCAAATAAAGAAGCCGCACCTCTTAAAACCGGTTTTTTCCAAAAAGGTGATTTTTCTATAACAGAAAAAAACGGTTTTCGTTTGATAAGGATTTTTCCTTTCGGGTCCCGTACTGCCGTTGCGACTGCGCCGGGGACACGCATCATAACACCCTCAATCACTGCCTGTCCTCCCACAAGAATAGCCGGCTTCATAATAAACAGAGATTTAATTGAAATCCTCATAAACAGAAATGTGATTCAACTAAAGAATTATCTCTTTTTCAGCAACTATTAAGGAGAGGTCTTTCCGTATTTCTGCTCAAATTTTTCAATTCGTCCTGCCGTATCAACCAGTTTTTGTTTACCGGAAAAAAATGGATGACATACATTACAAATTTCAATTCGTTGATCGCCTAAAGTACTGTACACTTCAAACTCATTCCCGCATGCACAGTGGACCTTTCCTGTCTTGTACTCCGGATGAATTCCTTTTTTCATTGGTTATTCTCCTAATTAATTTAATTGGTCTAATGCCTGGCTCAATCGGTCAATTCCTTTTTGTATCATTTCCGATGAGACTGCATAAGAAAATCTAATATTTTTTGGTGCCCCAAAACCGTCTCCGGGTACAGTAACCACTTTTGATTCTTCTAAGATATATTCTGACAACTGTGTAGAAGTTGTCATTGTCTTTCCATTGGCTCGGGTACCAAAATATCCGGAACAGTCCGGAAATGCATAAAAAGCACCTTTGGGTTTTGAACATGATATTTTAGGAATTTCATTTAACAAACCAATCATTAAATCTCTTCTATTTCGAAAAGTTTCCTTCATTTCAATCATGGATGATTGGTCTCCCGTCAGTGCTTCCACCGCCGCTTTTTGAGCTATGGCGTTGGCACAGGATGTTTCCTGTCCCTGAAGTTTTGTCATCGCTTTAATAAAATCTTCATTCCCGAAAGCATATCCTACTCTCCATCCAGTCATGGCATAAGATTTTGATAAGGTCATGAAGGTAATCACTTCCGCTCCAACCTGATTAAGACATTCTACACTTTTAAAGGATTTATCATAAACTAATTGCTCGTAACATTCATCAGAAAAAACTACCCATTCATGCTGTTTCGCCATTGTAAGTACACGTTTTACTGCATCATCTGACCACACTGCGCCTGTTGGATTGGAAGGATTGTTTATGATTACTCCTTTTACTTTTGGTGAAATATTATTTTCTAAGCTGTCAAAATCAGGCTCATATTGATTCTCCGGATCAGTGCTGATAATTACCGGCTCTGCATCAGACAATCGAACCATCTCCGGATAAGAAACCCAGTAGGGAGAAAAAATCAGCGCTTCGTCTCCCTTTTCAAATAATGCCTGACAGGCAAGATACAGACTTTGTTTTCCCCCGTTTGATACTAAAATTTGTCCAGAGTCAATTTCAATGTTATTATCCCTTTTCACTTTCGTTCGGATTGCTGATTTCAGCTCAGGAATTCCACTGACTGAAGTATATTTTGTGAATCCTTCATCTAAGGCAATTTTTGCTGCATCACAGATATGGGAAGAGGTAGAAAAGTCAGGTTCACCCACGGTAAAATCAACAACGTCCAATCCTTTTTGCCTCATATGCACTGCTGTCGCAGCCATTTGCATGGTAAAGGATGGTTTAAGCCTGGATATTCGACTGGCAAATTTCATCTTTATTTCAGATTTTTCTTTCGGAACCGAAATTAAATACCGGTCTGTATATTACTGAGAGGAAATGTAACATTAATCCCTGTTAAAACTTATGCTGCTTTTTATGGTATTTCCCCCGGTTAAAATTAAAATCATCAGATGATTTACCATTAGATTCAGTTTTTTTAACCTGATCAGCAAACTGGGGGTGTGTTTTCTTTTTCCTTTTATTATTTTTCGACTTTTTTGTTTTAAACGGCGTGGTTCCATCGCTTATTTTTTTATTTGACACCTTTTTTTTCTTTCGGTATCTGGTTGGTGAACTGCTGTTTTTGGATTTCTCTTTAAATTTTGGTTTATTTTGTTTTTTTGTTTTTTCCTTAAGTGATTCTTCATCAAAAGAAAATGCATCCGGATCAAATAATCCGTAAATAGTACCAAAACCCCGTGTAATCCCGTTGCCCAGACCAATGTAATTCGGGAGAATAAAATTGGTTTTAAATCCTCCGTAAAATGAGCCCCAATTTTTCTCTCCAACTGGTTTTGGGAACAAAGATGAAAGCGAAAGCCAAGTGTAAACTTTTGTATTAATTGTAACCCCCATTTCCTTCCCTAAAAATAAAATATTATGTGTGAGTAACTGACTAAGATATTTTATCCTGCCTGAGTTATCCAAATCTCTGTATCGCTTATTTGTAACCGGGTTTAATGCCACCCAGGGAGAAATGAATCTATATCGCACAGGGCGATTGGACGGAATCAATATTTCTGTCTGCTCATCAACATTTACATCATTTACCAGAAAGGTAATGTTTCCAAAATCAAGAGTGTTAAATTTTTCACTTAATGAAAGTAAGGAGTCCACACCTTCATTAATTCCTACAAGATAAATCTGTTCATTCAGTATCTTCACTTGAATTCGTGGATACAGGAATTCTTTTCTGTATTGTCCGTTAAGCAGGGGAATAACTTGATCATCGGCAAATTGATTCATAAAAACACCTTTTACCTGATATGGTGTTTTCTTTACCGGTTTATCTGTTATCAGACGAACAGTTACTGTCCGCAACGAATTTGCTTTCGGGCTGTTTGCCTCCATTGTATGACCTCTTTATAATTTATGAAAACCATTTATTAAATTTTATTTATTGACTCATCGTATTCATGAAATCCTCATTGGACTTGGTCCGTTTTATTCTTTCCTGAAAGAACTCCATTGCCTCAACAGGATTCATATCATTCAGTATTTTTCTTAAAATCCACATTCTACCCAAATGTTTTTTACTGACCAAAAGTTCTTCCCTGCGGGTACCGGATCGGATAAGATCAAAAGAGGGGAAAATACGGCGGTCGCTCAGACCTCTATCCAGAACAAGTTCCATATTACCAGTTCCCTTGAATTCCTCAAAAATAACATCATCCATGCGACTTCCAGTATCTACAAGGGCTGTTGCAACGATTGTTAGGGTTCCTCCTTCTTCCGTATTTCTTGCAGCACCGAAAAACTGTTTTGGTTTTTTTAGAGCATTTGCATCCACGCCACCTGATAAAATTTTACCGCTGTGAGGGATGACTGCATTATGTGCCCTTGCCAATCGGGTTATACTGTCAAGCAAAATAACTACATCTTCTCCATATTCCACCATTCGTTTCGCTTTCTGCAATACCATATCTGCAACAGCTACATGCCGCTCCGGAACCTCATCAAAAGTGGAACTCACCACCTCCGCATCCACATTGCGTTTCATATCGGTCACTTCTTCCGGTCGTTCATCAATAAGCAAAATTAATAATTTGGTTTTGGATGAATTTTTCCTGATGGAGTTCGCAAGATGCTGAAGCAGTATGGTTTTCCCGGTTTTCGGTGCAGCAACAATCAGTCCTCTCTGCCCTTTTCCAATAGGAGAAATTAAATCCAATATCCGCATGGACAGGTTTTTTGAATCCGTCTCCAAAACAAATTTCTCCTCCGGATAAAAGGGAGTCAGGTTATCAAAAAGAATCGCTTTTTTAACGTCTTCAATCGGTCGATCGTTCACCAAATCAATTTTCAGAAGGGCGTAAAAACGTTCTTTGGTCTTTGGCGGTCTTATCTGTCCGGATATGAGGTGACCGGTACGCAGACCAAATCTTTTAATTTGGGAGGGGCTTACATAAATATCATCCGGTCCCGGTAAATAATTGAAATCAGGACTGCGAAGGAATCCGTATCCATCGGACATGACTTCCAGCACACCTTTGGAATACAATACTCCATCCTTTTCAGCCTGGGCTTTAAGGATTCGAACAATCAACTCCTGCTTATTCAAACCGGAAACAGATTGAACACCGATATCCTGTGATAATTTTGTAAGCTCTTTAATTTTTAAAGATTTTAATTCATTTACATCCATAGAGGATTCCTTAATGGGAATGGGGTTTTTATAAAGAAAAACCTGCCGAGAGCGGGTCACAACTTTGGTGAGAAATTACATCAGATGACGCCAGAGTCAAAGGAAAAATCAAATAATTCAAAAACATCTCCGGCGATGTAATGACTACCAAAAATGAGTACCGGAACAGAAGGGTCTTTCCTGTGTTGACATTTTGTCCAGGCATTGTGAATATTTTCGGAGGAACGACTTGGGATTCCATGTTTTTCCAGCTTGTCGCTCAACTCTGATGAGGAATATAAATCAGCATTTTCAGTTGAAACGGTGATCAAATCAGAAAATTTTCCTTTGATCTCCTTTGCTAATAATTCCAATTCCTTATCTCCTTTTAAAGCAAATATTCCCACAGGTTTCTGTGAAAATAATGAGTTAAGTGTGTCCAATACAGCTTTTAATCCATGAGCATTATGGGCTACATCATAAAATATTGGTGAATTTTTATCCAGTTTTTGTAGTCTGCCTGGCCAAGCTGTTTTAACCATGCCATTTTTAATTAATTCTGAAGAAATTGTATGGTCATAAGTCAACGCAGTTTGAATTGCTGTGGCTGAATTTACTATTTGATGATTACCAATAAAAGGTGTCATGTAGAACACATCATTTATTTGAAATTTCGTATTCATTTTCACTGGGTCTATCTTTATAACAACTGGAGATTTCATAGAAATGCAGTGAGAGTTTTTTTGACTGGATATTTCCCGCAAAACATATTCTGTTTCCTGGTTTTGGGGTGCAATGACAACCGGTACTTTATATTTGATAATCCCTCCTTTTTCTCTGGCAATTTCTTTCAAGTTTCTGCCTAATAAATGCCGATGGTCCAGAGCCACCGGTGTAATGACCGTCAGTTTTGGAATAAGCACATTTGTTGAGTCGTGTCTGCCTCCCAATCCTGTCTCAATCACCGCAACATCCACACATGATTTTTTAAAATACCAAAATGCCATAGCTGTTGTAGCTTCAAAAAATGTAACGGGAATTTCATCAAAACTATGTCTATACTGCTTCACAAACTGGATAATGTCCTTATCAGAGATCGGGATACCGTCTACCCGAATACGTTCATTAAATCGGAGGAGATGGGGAGATGTATAAAGTCCGGTTTTTAAACCGGTTTCCCTGAAGATGGAACCGATCATTGCGCATGTTGATCCTTTTCCATTTGTCCCTGCTACATGGATGGACGGGAAGTAATTGTGAGGATCGCCAACTTTTTTCAAAAGCCTTTTTGTATGTTCCAGACCGACTTTTATACCCCTGCGCTCTAAACTGTATAAATAGGTTAATAATTTATTCAATGTAATTTATTTAGTGCTGGCAGAAAGTCTCCAACACATCCAAGGTTAATTTTTATCCAAATCCGTAAAAAATAAATTAGGAACGGGTGCTCCTAGAAACCTTTCGGCGATTTCAGGGTATGATCTGGTTTTATCCGTAACATAACAATCCAGTTTTCCCGGGAAATTCTTAATGGTAAATAAATTATTTTCTTTCAATAATTCGAGTAAAACGCTTGCAACTTCCGCAGGTGAATCAATTAATGTAACGTCCTGTCCCAAAACATTACCTATAAGCGTTGAAAATACAGGATAATGTGTACATCCCAGAACCAATGTGTCAATATTTTCCTTAATCAAGGGTTCAAGGTAATGGGTTAAAATATCATTGACAATTTTCTCCTTCATCCAGCCGTCTTCTGCAAGAGGAACCAGCAAAGGGCAGGCTTGAGAAGTTACATTTATTTCCCCATTGATTGAATTGAATTGTTTTTCATACGCACCAGATTGAATGGTAGCGATGGTACCGATTATTCCGATTTTTTTATTTTTTGTTTTTTCCTCTGCTGCCTTCACTCCAGGTTGAATGACACCTATTACCGGAACTGAAAATCGTTTTTTCAATTCCTCCAATGCTAATGCGGTAGCCGTATTGCAAGCCACAACAATTGCCTTTACATTTTTCTCTAAAAGAAAATCCGCAATTTCATAAGAATATTTCTGTACTGTGGACCTGCTTTTATTTCCATAGGGGACTCTGGCGGTATCACCAAGATAAACGATGGATTCATTTGGAAAATGTTTCCTCAGTGCTTTTACAACCGTGAGTCCGCCTAATCCTGAATCAAAGACACCGATGGGACATTCTGAAGTCATTATCCTTTGGCTAACATTTCTTCTTTAGACTGT
Source organism: uncultured bacterium (assembly GCA_964518835.1). Taxonomy (GTDB): domain Bacteria; phylum Fidelibacterota; class Marinisomatia; order Marinisomatales; family AB-629-J13; genus AB-629-J13. The sequence goes on along the minus strand of CAZFKU010000002.1, from coordinate 17,179 downwards.
TTAAATTGAAGAATTGCCTGAAAGATTCCTTCCGCAATATTCTGGCGATATGATTTTTTTCTCAGAAGTTTTTCTTCATGTCTGTTTGATAAAAATCCTACTTCAACTAAAACGTTAGGCATGCTTGCTCCCACAAGCACATAAAATCCTGCCTGTTTCACTCCACGGTTTTTTGAGGATACTTTTTTTGCAATCTCTTTTTGAATTTTATCAGCTAAATCTTCGCTTTCTTTCATGTACATGCTTTGTGCCATAGTTGCCATGATAAGATTTGTACCTTCCAGTTTATCATAGAAATTTGTTTTATTTTCTTCAAGATTTATAACCGAATTCTCTCTTGAAGCCACTGCAATTGCATCTTCCGTTTTACCCGGACGAAGCAGATATGTTTCAAATCCCCTGACTTTTTTATTGGGGTTGGCATTTGCATGAATACTGATGAATAATTTCCCCTTTTTTTCGTTTGCCATTTGGGTACGTCTTTTCAGGGGAATAAATACATCTTCTTCTCTGGTGTAAATCACTTTAATCCGAGTATTTTTCTCGATCAATGAACCCAGTCGCTTTGTAATATCTAAAGTGATGTCTTTTTCCTTCGTCCCCCTTTTCCCTCGTGTTCCACCATCTTTCCCTCCGTGTCCTGCATCCAATACAACTGTGTCCAGAAACCATTGGTTTTTCATTGATTTAATATAGAGATTATTTTCAATGGGTGTCCTCAGTGTGATAACAATCTCTGATGGATGCTCTGTCTGATATAATTCATGTCCTTCAATTTCGGACCCCAGCTTAAAAGCCAATTGTGCCGATTCACTTAACTGATCTGCCGACACCTTCCTCACGTTTCCCCGGGTATATGTTTTTTCTACTTTCTCAGAATCAATTATTCCTCCTTTCACCGTGACGTAAAACCATCCGTTTTTGTGTTTGAATGCACTAATATGCCCTTCGGGAAATTCTTCTCTTGTTTTGATATAAAGGATGGTGCCATTGGCTTTTTCGTCAATCTCCACCTTATTTATATTGAATCCTTTAACATCAATTTCAAGGATTTTTTTCTGGGAATCATAATGCAATCCGGGGAACACAGATGATTTTAGAACAGTGAAAAATCCGGTTGCAGGAAGAAAAATATCTGTTTCCATTCCAATGCCGGGATTGGGAATCTGGTACACATGATCATCTACAAGAACAAAACTGGATTGAGCTGAAACCTTCACTCTTCGATTTTCAATATAAAGTACGATTTTTCCCCTTTTATCACTATGATAAAACCCGCATTTTAATATTCTTGATAGATCATTTGTCGAACAATATACCTGATTCCCATACACCATTGTTTTTAATTCTTCAACACTGTTTTGACCGGGGAAAATGACACCAATTGAAGTCCCACATACATATGACATAAAAAGAAAAAGCGGGAAAGTTTTGAACAAAATTGTTTTCATATAGTGTGAAATTATTCCGTTAAGTCTATTTTTTCCAAGGAGGCAGTTAAAAACTTGCCTCAATCATCAATGCACCTTCCTGATGAGGGTCAGGATGAAATGTAAATCCATCCCAAATAAGTCGGTACCGCATTCCTATTCGGGTTGAGGTGCTTGAATAAAACATACATTTAACTGCCGGGGAATGACTGTCATAACTAAACACACGGTTGCGCATTTCACCGGGAAGATTTACATCCCAAAAATAAAGTCGTGATGCATAGTCATTACTCTGAATTATAATCCATTGCAATTCCAAGGAAATGGTTTCAAATGAAGCAGTAATTTTTTCCTGTACACCAATGCTTTTAAACCATTCAAAGTCATTTTCAAATTTAGTCGAAGAAATTTCAAATTTATTAGTCAGAAACCCATTCTCAGAATTATAATAAAATGTACCCTTTACAGATTCACTGTTTTTATAACTCAACCCACCAGACGGAAGATAATAATAATTTTCCCCATTTGATTTCCATGATTGTTTCCACTGAATTCTCCACCGAAAAGAAGAATACCGAATTTCCCATCTCAAACCTGATTCGATCCCCATTGTACTAAAATGGGATAATGAAGAATTCTGGTGTTTTCCAAATATATCACTAAATACTGTGACTCGGTTCTTGCCCAATCGAATCATCAACCCTTGAAAAATTCCCGTCTCACCTGCATTGGACCACTCACCAAAAGGATTAGAGCGATATGACTGAAAAATCCCATCATAATGTCGAAATGACATGAGATACAGACCCCGGGGAACCGGCAGTTTTGCACCCAGAAAAATACGGTTGCTGTTTAATCCTTCCCATGCAGCTTCTCCAAAAAAAGTAATCAATTTTCCCTTTAACTCTCCGGAAAATGAAACAGAATTGGTTTTCTTTGTCTCCCTGCTTTTTGATGCCCAGAGAGCCGAATACCCCATGAAACCAAAAGTGTAATTTTCTTCTTCCACTACCCAGCGGCTGATCAAAACGGATTCCTTCAGGGTGTTTTTCCTTTTCAGAGATGAATAGGAACTGTGATCTCCGGTATCAGTAATTTTTAACATACCTGTGGAATCCATCTCCCCATCGTGTAAATTGTGACTCAGTGACACCATCCATTTCCCAAAGCGGGAGTCCCCAGACAGACCAACTCCTCTGTAGCCCCATGATTCGTGACTTGATTTATAGGCAGTTAATCCTTTACCCATCCTATTGATGGAGGAAACTGCCTCAAAAGTTTTATTCACCGGAAATGTTCTCCATGATAATAATCCAAAACCGGAAATAACCTGGTGATCCCCCAATATCCACTTTACATTGGAAATTTCTCCTTCAACAAAACCGGAAGAAGCATCCATGATGTTTTGTTCTCCAGGATCCCGTTCAATTGAGAATCCTCCCTGCAGAGCATCTGATCTTATCCATCCATTCCACCTGTAACGAAAATCATTGGATTCAGTAATTGTTTGTTTTATCCATCCGTTATCATTTTTTACAGGTTTTTGTTTTGCAAGCTGAGTCAGTATGGTAATTAATGTTTCCGATGCTTGAGGATTTTCTGCCAGTTCAAATAGCGTTTCACTGTTTTTCAATAAAGATACATCCTGGGCAGTTATTAACGACAATTCTGAAAGTTTTTGAACTAATTGATTATGGTTTTTTGGCGAGATCAAAAAGATTTCTTCAAGAAGTACAATATCTTCATCCGGTATTGGATTTTCCGGATCAACTCCAATTTGGTCCAATAATTGATCTGTTCCTGCCTTAATCAGGCAAAAACTGATCAGGATAAAAATGAATCCCCGCCTGATAAGTATAACGCTGAAGCAGGGGAAAATATTGTAATCCATACTCAATTGTCCCATATCTTGATTGTAAAATTATTCCAAACGTAGGAGTCCCTGTTCCGGATTCAAATCCCGTTGCAGTTTGAAGGAATGGATTTGGTTTCCATGAGGCTCCCATCCTAAAAGTTGATGAAACAGTTAAATCCTGCTCCCACTCCATATACAAATAAATTTTGTTTTCAAAATTTCCGGTGAGATTTGTAGCGACTACCTGGGGTAATAACTCATCTGACTTCCCAATCTTTGGTGCATTTATATTTCTCAGAGACGTTCCCCAAGTCCATCCTTCACTGATTGGAAAATGCCATGAAATGGTTAACCCGGGTGTTTGAGCAGATCCGTATCTTGTTATATTCAGACTGTACCATGTTAGGTTTAGACCAAAATTTACTTTCTCAAAAAACCGTTTCCCTGCAACGAATGATAAGGCTGACTCATTATAAAGTTTATTCCCAAATTTGCTTCCTCCAATTCCCCAAGCCCAATATCCTGAATTTGAATGTGCTGACCAATGATTGAATTTCAATTCGGAAAAATTGAATGCGGTTTTGGAATATGCCTGAAGTTGAAACGTCTTTCCATTTAAAATGGATGACGGATCATTAAAAATATTAATACTGTTGGAACTGAGAGTTAAGCTTCTGTTTCCCGAACCAATTTGAAGGGTAGTTGTAGGTTTAAGCTCAAAAGCAGAATATAATGGTTGAATAACAGTAAAAGAAAAATAGAGAATAAATTGACTGAGTTTCATTACCAAAAAAAGAACGCCCCGTTTCCGGGGCGTTCATCAGTATGGGATTCGGGTTATTTCTTCTGGTACCACATATATATAATCATCAGAGCAAGGAGTCCTGCTAGACCTCCGTCTCCGAACTGTCCGACAACGTGCCCTATACCTTCAATAACTCCAAAAAAGTCATCGAACAATATACCAACGACCACGCCAACCACTATCAGTGATTTCAGTATTTCCGTAAGTTCACCTAGCCACTTATTAATAAAGTCAAGTGCGTTTTTCATTTTTCCTCCATATGGGATGATTCAAACTCGTGGTTTCGTCCATAATTCAGGCGTACTGCCTATAAAAATGATACGAGAACCAGAAGTGCCAATAGTCCGGCAAAGCCACCGCTTAGAAATGAATCAACTAGATTTATGATTCCATAAACCGGATCAAATCCAGTATCGTAAATAATATTCGCAAAAACGAATAATACGATGAGACCTTTGATCAGGCTTACAATTCCGCCAACTACATTCTCTACGGTTGAACTTATATCTGCCATAAGTGTACCTCCTTGGTTTATGTGTAGTAAATGAAAAACGGGGATACGTATCCCCGTTTTTTTCCAAATCTAATGATTTTTATATGTTTGGTGCTCAGAGTTTATCTCAGAGTATTTATCAAATTTACACAAAAATAATTATAATTCAATTAAAATATTTTTTTTGTGACTAATCCGAAAATTGCATAAAAAAATTAAATTGTTTACAGGGTATGGTAATACTATAGTTGTAACCTTTTTATTTTTTCAAATACTGCTTCAGGTTTTACGGAGTTAGTACACTTTCCGCATAATCTCCAGTGATTATTTTTATGATTGCATGAATTTTCAGGAATTATAAACTCTGAGTTATTAAATTTGGGTTTCGTTAAATCAGGATCCTGTTTCCCAAAAATAGCAAGTGAAGGAATTCCTAAGACACCCGCCAAATGAACTGCCATGGAATCCATTCCAATCAGCATTTTCTGGTGTTGGAGCCACCTTCCAAAATTCGGAAGCGAATCTGAAAAAATAAAAATATCCGGATAAATTTCTGATAAGTAGGTAATTGTTTTTACTGAATCATTAGTTTTTACTAAAGCAATTTTGTGTGAATGTTCCAGCAATTCCACAAGTTTTATCCAATTATTTTTTGACCACTGTCTTGCTTTGTGATTTGCACCGGGATGAAGGACTATAAAATCTTTTTTATCACTTGTACTATTTGGTATATCAATGATTGATTTATCAATTTTTTTATTTAATCCAATTGATCGTAATAATTGAATTGATCTGTCTCTCTGGTGAACTGTAAAAGGGAACGGGAATGGATGGGTGATAAAATAATTTCCTCCCGTTCCATTAAATCCTATTCTAAATTTTGAACCGGTTTTCCATAAAAATATTAGGTTTCTCAGATCGCCTTTAAAATCAATTCCCAAATCAAAGTTTTCCTTCTTGAGCTTTATTGCGACATCCCACGCTTCCCTATATTTTATTTTATCTGTCTTCCCCGTCCATGGAAAATCAAAAGAAATTATCTTATCAGCTATTTCTAAAACTTCAGCTAATGCTGAAGCGTCAGAGTTTGTTAACAATGTTAATTCAGCTTTAGGAAATGACGATTTTATCAGCCGCAAGGCTGGAATAATCATCAACACATCCCCAATACAATGGTATTCTGTAACTAAAATTTTTTTAATCTCATCCTTTTTAAAATCAGATGTAATTGGATTGTGAATAAAAATCCGTACAAAAGGATAAATCAAACTGCTGATAAATCGGGAGATAATCAGTTTCCTGGGATGATAGATTTCCTGTTTCAAACTGAAAGTCCTATATTTCTGTAATAAGTGTATAAAGAATTTGCTACTTCAGTATAATTATGGGTTTTATCCACCCAATCTTTCCCTTTTCTTCCAAAATGCAAAATTCTGTTTCTGTCGTTAATCAATCTTCTCAGTTCGATTTCTAATGTCTTTTCATTAACATTTACAAAAGGATGATCCGGAAGAAAGTCACAATATTTCTTGTTCATCTCTGTCAACGTACAAATACCCATAGAGAGAGCTTCCACAGAGTTCATCCCATAGCCCCAGCCGCCTTTGTCTCCAATTTGATCTATAAAAATATCTGCTTCCTTTTTATATTTAATCGCCTTTTGGTGTGGAAGGTTTTCTATTAAATCAAAATGAATCATCCCTTCATCTTCAAGTTTTCTGCATAGATTAATGATTAGGTTTGATCCCTTATAATATCGGTTTGTAGGCGCATGGGCAACACGAATCTTTTCATTTATGTTTTTTTTCGGTGTGAACGATTTTGTATCAAAAGGGAGAAAAATATAATGAATATTGGGATGTTTCTCCAGTAAATCCAATTCATTTGTGAGATTTAAATCACTAATGGAATCAAGTTCGGGCATTACACCTCTCGTTCGCAAATCTTCTCCATGATAGTGACAAATTATTTTCTTTCGTGCTTCTTTTATTTTTTTGACAAAAAATTCGTTTTTTAAAAAATCCATTCCGCTTTCAAAATGAATCACATCAAAATTGAGCAAATCATATTCCCTGATCGCAGATTCTACTCTCGGATACCATACCCAATCTTTAAACCTTAAAAACGAAGTGTCAATTATCCCCTCTGGTTTCCATACCGGAGGATAGCCGGATTTTTCCTTTCGATAGCCATCTTTTCCCCGGTATATTTTGTACACAATATGCCGTAAACAAGCCATCCAATTTTTTGTAAAATTGAACGGTAGATCCAGACAGATGTCTTCATTGAAATTTTTTGGAGACCTGAAAAAAGTAAGCGTCCTGCAATAATGTCCATTATTTTCATGGATGGATTTCCAAGCAGATAAAGTTCCAACGGTATTTTCAGGTGAAATATAAAGGATTTTCACTTCAACAATTCCCCATATGTATCTATTAATCTATGCTCAATGGTTTCCCAATTATATTCATCCATAATTTTTTTATGGTTTAATTCCAGCGATTCATTAGAGTTTTTTTGCAGTGCTTCAACTAAACATTGACTAAGGTTTTTAATATTACCGGGTGAAACCATTAAAATTCCATTAACATCAAATCGTTTCATAGGGGGAAGGTTTGATGCTACAATACGACAACCTGAAGCCATATATTCAAACAGTTTCGTTGGTGTCCCCAACCTGGTAAGTGGCTTATCAAGAAATGGAATTACACCAACTGAGGATTCAGATAATTTTTCCCAAATCTCTTCATGATTTATTTGTCCATACCAGTTTATATGTTGATCAAGAGACAATTGCTTTATTAATGCTAGTATTTCATTTTGATAATCATTTGTCCGAAATGAACCATATAGGGATAAAGATATATCGGGAATTTCGTTTGACACAATTAATACTGATTGAATTAATTCAGAAATTCCTCTTTCCGGTCCAAGATGTCCGTGATAAATCATCGTGTTTCCCCGGTTACAATCAAAGTCGACCTTGGGAATCATACTTAACGTCGGAAAATTTTCAAGAATAACCGGAGTGAATCCTTTTTCATCATAACCACTGTTTTTAATGTATGGGCTTGCCAAAATAATCCTGTCCACCCACTTTAAAAACCGTTTCTCTTTTTCCAACCAGAATTTTTCCTTGACTGTCTTAATCAATTTGGTTTTCCTCGAAAATGTATGTATTAAGGAAGGATAATCCTCATGAACATCATAAATAACTTTCGTCCCAAATTGTATTTTCAGGGTTGAGGCTAAATCAAGCAACTCCGGTTCATGGATGTGGACTACCTTTGGAGGACTGCTTCCGGAAAAATAGCCGACTATTTTTTGAGTGTATTCTTTTAGCGAAGTTAATTTTGGGAAATTAACATGGCTCAATTCTGGTGTAGATAAATCTATTTCTGAGTTTGATCGGGTAAAATATGAAACCTGAAATCCATTTTTTATAAGTGTTTTTATTTGGCGGTGATAAATTCGCTCATCATCCAGGAAATGTTCAAAAGAGACAACGGCAATCAAAATAATTTGGTTTTTATCAATTCTCTTTCCGATTTCCTGAGAGCAAACCCATACCAAACAGGAATAAATCCCACGGTTAATATTATTTGATTCCAGAGCCCTCCGGGAACAATACAGGCAAGACCAAAATAACCTAGAGGAATAATAATCGATTGAAATGTAAACGGAATTGGATATTGAGAATAATTAAATAAAAAAATAGTTAATGCAATAATGCCAAAAGAAACAGCTGTTGCCCAGGCTGCTCCCATAACACCAAATCTGGGTATAAGGATTAAATTCAATACTATGTTTGAAACTGCACCAATTCCCCGAAACAATGGAATCAGTCGGGTTTTATCTGTAGCATAAATACCCGGAAGTTGAAGTACATATAATCCTGAAAAAAAATACCCCAGCATAATCACCGGAATAATTTCTGTAGATTGCCAAAATTCTTCCCCAAAAAATGTTACGTTTCCGATCTTTATTCTTACAATTTTATTTATCCAAAGTGTAATAAAAACCATGAAAAAACAAATTATTCCGTTAAATATCGAAAAGATTTGAGCGTATTTCCGAGGAGCATTTTTCGATTGATTTAAATTGAGGAAATAAGGTGTCCATCCCATATTAAAACTGAGGACTAAAAGGGAAATGAAAATCCCCAATCTGTATCCTGCAGAATAAATTCCCACCGCTTCAGTTCCCATGAGCCATAAAAGCAGATACCTATCCGACACTTCCATTATAATGGTAAAAAGACCCGCCGGGAGAAATGGTAGAGCAAATTTTATAGTTTTTTTCAAAAGGCGGGAGCTGAAATCACTAATGTTTATTTTTGGAATTACAATAAACAATGATAAAAATAATATGAGTGCTGACGCAGTCAGATTTCCGTAAAAAACACCCATCATTCCTTTCTTCAATCCAATAATGAAATATATGTTCATCCCCATTGTGGTAATCACATTGATCAAATTAATAATGATGAATGAAACGGGACGACTTTCTGCCCTGAGCAAAATTTGAGTCAGGCTCCATAGTGTATCACAAAATAGTATGAGTGCGATCATCGAAATTATTTCCGGAAACGCATCTTGAAACAGGATAAAACTGAGAGGAGTTTTAAAGACGATAATACAAGTGGTAATAATTAGTGAAGAAATAAATTGAGCGAAATAAATTGTTGTGAAGGATTTAGTTGTATTTTCTTTCGACTCGCTGACATGAAATTTCATCAATGCTGAATCAAATCCAAAATGATAAAATATCCTTCCAAGGCTCATGAACACATAGGCAAGGGAGATTATACCGTATTCACCAGGGCTGAAAATATTTGTATATAATGGTAGTAACAGGAATGTTACAACACGGACTAAAATATGCCCTGTTCCATAGATCAGGGTTTGTTTTGGAAAGGAAGTCAAGTATCTAAAGGTTAATAGGTCAGCTCAACTGTATTTCGAAATACACCCCTCGCCCCAAAATTTTCTTTGAATCGGGCTAATCCAAAATTAGCTTCTTCATTTATCGTAAATATACCAAAATCAAAAACCTTTTTCCCATTCTGAACCGCCTCCCTAAAAATTGTATAAAACAATAGATTTAAGGCTCGTTTCTCCTGAAAATTCTCATCGTGTGAAATGTAAAATGCCAACTGTGTCCGTTTATTTAAAATGAAACTTACGACTCCTGCTATCATTTTACCTCTAATAAATGCACCGTGCAAAATAATCCTGTCCGGGAAAAGCGTTTGCAATAATTCTAATTCTTTAAGACTGTGAGTAGGAAAAACATTGTGCCGTTTGGATAAATTATTTTTTAAAATCGAATAAAATGTTTCAAAGTCGGATGACAGCTCAATTCGCACACCTTCTTTCTCAGCTTTTCGAACAGCTTGACGGTGTGATGGTTTAAAACCTTTCATTATGTCTTCACTTGTGCCTGGTAATAACAACACACTGGAGACTTCCCTTTTTTCATAGGTAAATCCGTTTTTCATAAGTGCAAATTCCAAATAATTTGATGGATTTCTGGTGTAACAATCGGGAGGTAGTGTGATCCTGATTCCTGAAAAGTTTTCATCCCTAGTATACTCCACCAATGAAGTGACCAAATCAAATGATTCTTTTAATGACGGAGACGTTCTTGTAACAAACCCGCTGACAGTTGTACCGGGATGGGAGTGAAGCAGAGCTCCATTTTTTGTATGGACAATCGCTGAAGGAAACACCGCAAATTGTTTCCCTTTTTTTTCAAAATACAGACTGTGGTCCTGAAAACGTTCCTGCGGGTGATAGCTGAGAAACCTTCGGGTATGAAACATCGTTCCATTGAATGCATTATTTACAAACTCATCCCAATCACCAGAATTGGTTTCTTTAAACCTATAAACATCTATTTTGCTTTTCATGCTGTCAGAAAATTAAGGGTTGTGGTTTTTCCGTACAATTAAGTTTACAATGAGTATTGTCTGGTGTTGTTCCTCGTTTTAATTTGAATAAAATCATGTGAAACGAAAGTGTCTGATTCAGCCATAATTAAAATATCGGGAAGAGAAATTCTGGATTCCCGGGGAAACCCTACAGTTGAGGTGGATGTAATATTAGCAGATGGTTCCCATGGCAGGTCGGCAGTCCCATCCGGAGCTTCAACCGGTGAACATGAAGCAGTAGAGCTGAGGGACGGGAACTCCCAGAGGTTTTTGGGAAAGGGTGTTCTCAACGCTATTCAAAATGTGAATGGTGTGTTACAAAAATCGGTGATGGGTAAAAATGCCCTTGAACAGGAATACATTGATAAAAAACTAATTGAAACAGACGGGACAGCAAACAAAAACATCCTAGGTGCAAATGCAATTTTGGGTGTGTCAATGGCAGTGTGCCGGGCAGCGGCAAATCACAAGACAAAACCTCTGTGGAAATATATAAAATCTGGTAATTCATTATTACCCGCACCAATGATGAATATTTTAAATGGAGGCAGTCACGCAGACAATAATGTGGATATTCAAGAATTCATGGTTTATCCTCTAGGTGCGGATTCATTCAGTGAAGGATTGAGAATGGGTACGGAAATATTTCACCATTTAAAAAATGTTCTGAAATCGAAAGGGATGAACACTGCAGTAGGAGATGAAGGGGGGTTCGCTCCGAACCTAAAATCCAATGAAGAGGCGATCGAAATAATTCTTCAGGCGATTGAAAAGGCAGGTTATGAAGCGGGACGAGACATATTCCTTGCTATTGATGCGGCGTCAAGTGAATTTTATGAAGACGGTAGATACCAGCTGGATTCAGAAAAGCTTTCCTTATCATCAGAGGAAATGGTAAACTATTGGCAAACACTGGTGAAAAAATATCCCATTGTTTCTATTGAGGACGGGCTGGATGAAAATGACTGGGACGGTTGGAACCACCTAAATAAAACATTAGGAAACACCATACAAATTGTCGGGGATGACTTAACGGTGACAAATTTAAATCGTCTCCAGAGAGCTGTGGATGAAAAGTCAATGAATGCTATATTAATTAAATTAAACCAGATTGGTACAGTCACTGAAACTATTCAGGCAGTTGAGTTGGCAAGAAAAAATAATTTTGCTGTGATTATATCCCACCGTTCCGGAGAAACTGAGGATTCGTTCATTGCTGATTTTGCCGTTGCCATGGGAATGGGGCAAATTAAAACCGGTTCTGCCTCAAGGACAGACAGATTGTGCAAATACAATCAATTATTGAGAATCGAAGAAGAATTAGGAACCAAGGCAGTTTATCCTGATAAATCCATCCTGGGGAAATCATGAGACGGATCAATAAATCTAAGAAAACTCCTGTAACACTGCGCTATCGGCAGAAAACTGCAGAGACAAAAAAACGAATCTTACGAGGTGTCGCTTTACTGGTCGGAATTACACTGGTCATTATTTTCTTCTTCGGAGATCACGGAATTTATCAATTGGTTAAAATAAATTCAGAACGGGAAAGGACCCAGAAACTCATTGCTGAATTACGTCTTGAACTGCAGGATTTAGAAGATGAAAAAAACAATTTAAAATATAATGATGATTATTTGATGAGACTGGCACGGGAAAAATACGGGATGGTAATGCCGGGAGAAAAAATGTTTAAAGTAATTGAAAAAAAACCTGAGGAATAAAAAACGGTCTTAACTTTCATGTCATCTGTTATTTCCGATGACCTTTTCATTTGTCAACCTGAATCATAGCCGGTAATTTCTCACCCATTATTTATATTCATTTTTATTCATAGAAAAATTAATGTCTAAAAAAGTTACTCCTAAAAGTCAAAATTTCTCCGGCTGGTACACGGATGTCATCGCCCGTGCAGGACTGGCAGATTATGGCCCCGTAAAAGGAACAATGGTCATCAAACCATATGGATTTTCTCTGTGGGAACATTTACGGGATGCTCTTGACAAAATGATTAAAGACAGCGGACATGTCAACGCTTATTTCCCTCTGTTCATTCCCAAATCTTTTTTAGCTCAGGAAGCAGACCATGTAGAAGGATTTGCCAAGGAATGTGCTGTAGTTACCCATTCCCGGTTAAAGGCGGGGGAGGATGGACTCATCGTAGATCCGGAATCCAAACTTGAAGAGGAAGTGATTGTCCGCCCCACATCTGAGACTGTTATTTGGTTCATGTATAAAAAATGGATCCAGTCTTATCGGGACCTGCCTTTGCTTATCAACCAATGGGCAAACGTTGTTCGCTGGGAAATGCGGACGAGATTGTTTCTCCGGACAACTGAATTCCTCTGGCAGGAGGGCCATACGGCACATGCCACAGAAGAAGAAGCAGAAACTGAAGCTCTGTTAATCCTGAATATTTACAAAAAACTGGCTGAAGAACATCTTGCCATTCCGGTTCTCACTGGATTGAAATCTGATGCGGAGAAATTTGCCGGCGCAGAACGAACCTACTGCATTGAAGCAATGATGGGAGATAAACGTGCCCTTCAGGCAGGAACATCTCATAATCTCGGTCAGAATTTTGCCAGGGCTTTTGGTGTTACGTTTCAAACAGAGGACAACAAAGAGGAATTAGTTTACGCCACCAGCTGGGGAGTGAGCACCCGCCTTGTGGGCGCTGTCATCATGACCCACGGAGATGATAAAGGTCTCCGTCTTCCTCCCAAAATCGCCCCGATTCAGGTCGTCATTATTCCCATTGCAAGAACCGAAGAGGATGAACAGAATATCCGTCAATTTATTGAGCCCTTTTTAAATGAATTCAAAGAGAAGAAAATTCGATTCCATCAGGATTGGAGTCCCAATTCCCCGGGATTCAAATTTAATGAATGGGAAATGAAAGGGGTTCCATTGCGACTGGAAGTAGGTCCCCGTGATGTGGAAGGAAATCAGGTGATGCTTGTCAGGAGGGATACAGGCGATAAAACCGCTGTGTCGAAAGATTCTATTGGAACCGCTGTGGATACCCTTTTGCATGAAATTCAGGACAATCTCTTCCAACAAGCGCTTACATTCAGAGAAGAACATACATGCACAGTGAGCTCTTTTGATGAATTTAAATCCGTTATTAAAAATAATGGCGGGTTCATCCGCTGTGGATGGGATGGAGAAAATGACACCGAAACTATAATCAAAGAAGAAACGAAAGCGACCATTCGATGTATTCTTGCTGACGGGGATGTGTCCGGGAAAACTTGTGTTTACAGCGGGAAGCCGGCAAAACATGAAGTGATATTCGCTAAAGCATATTAAACAATAATGATTGTGCACACTGAAGCGGTGGTGCTGAAAAGGTTTCCATTTGGAGATACAAGCATGATTGCACGGTGTCTTACCCGGGACGAGGGAAAAGTAAGTATTATCATTCGAGGAGCCAAAAGGAAAAAACCTCATTATACATCCTTTTTTCAACCTATTAATTATTTGGATTTAGTGTATCACTTTAGACCTAAAAGAGATATTCAGACAGCGTCAAAAGTATCCTTTCAGCGTATCTGGTCAAGATACCAAAATAATCTTAAACACATGTCCTACGGACTTGCATTAATGGAAATCACAGATAAGGCTACAACGAGTCTTGACCCCCATCCTGAACTGTTTGACGAATTGGTGTCCGTCCTTCACAAAATGGATTCCCGGGACGAGCAACTAAACATTCTGTTCTGGTATTATGAAATGAAACTGCTCACCCTTTCAGGATTTAAACCGGATTTAACCGGTGATCAAAATTCAGAATTTAAAATTATAGATCCCGATGGATCTCCCAATAGCAAAAATATTTTAGAAACACTGCAAGCTCATTCATTGGAATCAATGCCTGACTTTTCGATTACAGCAGCAGACCGTAAAATCGTGGGAGCATTCCTGACAGCATATATGCGGCATTACTTTGAATATTCCGGTCCGATTCACACTTTTGAATTCATGAAAAAACTGAATTCATAAACATGGAAGAAATTGTAACCGGAGTTTTAACTGTGGAAAACGAAGCAGTGTTTTTGAAAGGACTTAACGGTGAAGTTCAATTAAAAGATGAACACATCTGGGAAGGATATGTTACCCACTGGAAAGATGTCAATGTCCAAGCACGGCGATTATCACAAAAGGAATATGACAGCGGAAAACACATCTATATTCTTTGTCCGGTGAAAGAAATAGATAGCCTCCCTTTTTTGGAATTATACTATAATGAAAGACTGGTAAAATACAGAGCATCTACTTTTGGTCACAATGCTATCAATATTGGTGGAAATATATTTAATTTTTCACATTTAATGAACGAGAATGAGATATTGACACCGGAAGAATATTTTTATCGTCCTGCCCTGGGAGAGTTTGCCCCTTCCCCCACAACGGGGAAATTTGCTCTAAATGAAAACGGCAGGAATTATTACGATAAATTCGGCAGGAATTTCATGAGAACGATTCACGTGTTACGTATCGAGGGAATAGACAAAGCATCCCTGTCCAGCATTTTTCATGAAGAACTCAAGGTAATCCATAACTCGGAACCTCATCCAAAAAATTCTGAACTGTACAGGGACTTCAATTTCTTTACCCGCAGCTGTACAACAATTATACGGGACGGACTCAGAAAATACGGCTTTAAAAAAATAAGGGGGATTTTTCCCAGGGACTTCTTCATCAGTGCTGCTACGGTATGTTCCGGTATAAAAGGATTAAAAACTACATTATTTTCTCTGCCCCAGCTTCTGGTCAGGGAGGCTCCGCCCAGTGTCCCCTCTCCATTTATGAATCTGTGCAACTATTACAGGTTTCGTAAGTTAACCTATCACAATCAATGAAATATCAATTCCAATCTGACCGGGGTCAGTTTTCTTGGAGACCCCGCTATTTTACCGATGCAATCAAAGTACTCATCGGATTAAACCTGTTGCTGTATGTATTCAAAACCATTTCTTATGGAGAGGTAAACTTGGTTGAAATTTTTGGACTGTCCCCCGAAACTATCTGGCCCCTGATCTGGCAACCGTTAACCTATATGTTTGTCCATGGAGATTTTTGGCATGTGGCAATCAATATGCTTGTCCTCTATCTATTTGGTTCAGAACTGGAAAACATTTGGGGTAGGCAGGTATTCATCAAATATTATCTTATTACCGGGGTTGGCTCCGGGCTGATATGGCTGGTTTTCCAGTCTTTTTCCTCAGATCCTGCATATTTAATAGGTGCCAGCGGCGCTGTTTACGGCATTCTGACTGCCTACGGTCTTATGTTCCCAAACCGGATTGTTTACATTTATTTTTTGTTTCCCGTAAGAGTAAAATGGTTTGTCATCATTTTAGGAGCCGTTGCTTTTTTCTCATCTTTGGGAAGTCATTCCAATATCAGTCATTTGACGCATTTATCCGGTATGGTCATCGGTTTTTTCTACTTGAGGTTCAA
>CAZFKU010000002.1:0-1098 GCA_964518835.1 uncultured bacterium | reverse complement strand
AACAGAGCGGACAGGATGAGACGTTTTTGTTCCGTAATAATCCACATCACTCAATCGGTATTCGTAGTGTTTCCCCATCACAACATCTTTATCAACAAATGTATATTCTGTCCTATGAGTGACACTGCCCTGACCTTGTAATTCCGGATGAGTAATGTAGCTGGCGATCTCATTCCACTGGGTTAAACTATTTATCTGTTTCTCAAGAATGAAACCCAGATTCTCAATTTCAGATTCGGTGATCCATTTTAATACTACATCATTTTTTTCCTGATGAGCAGTGAAAGAAGACAATTCAACAGGCAGGGAAGCATCACTGCTGGTGTCGAAATAGAGCTGGTCAAATTCCGCGCCGGTTCTGGCAGCGGAACCGCTGGAATGTTTGGCAGCAAAACCAAAATACCCATTGGAAAAAGCAGTGTAGGTATTATCCGTAGCGCTGCCCTGATTGGTAGCGGCGTTTGAGGAACTGGGCACAGCGGATGCTACATCTCCTGAGCCGTTGGAAGTGGGAAGAGTGGATGTGTACAAGGTCCAGGAGGAACCGGTACTTCGTGTTACCCTCACCAGGAAACCGATATCAGCAAGACCGTTGGATACAGCTCCGGATGACGTAACAATGGCAGTAGAAGATCCATCATCAATTCTTTCAAGGACAATTTCGTCATTACCGCTGTTGTCGCCGAAACTGATTCTATATCCGTCTACCGTGGAGGATGTCACATCTGATTCACTGGCATACAGCCACATGTAACTTATGTTTGAACTGGTGGCTGCTGAGGAACTCCTCCGCCCCATCCAGAATCCCCAGGATTGGGAACTTCCCCATGAAGCCGTTCGCTGTGTAGAAAGATATTTTGTGCCACTACCGGAAGCCACATCAAGACGCAGGGTATAAGAATTGGTTGCTCCGGCGCCGCAGGAACTGGTTGTCACAATCTGATAGTCACTTGTATTTCCACCCCAGGCAGGACTGTTGGAAAAATCACCATCAGAGAATGTGTCAATTACCTGTGAAAAAGACAGGTTGATTATGACAGGAAATACAAAAATTAAATTTCTAATTCCAGCCCGCTTCCAATGTATTGCTTGAATTTT
>CAZFKU010000001.1:0-97852 GCA_964518835.1 uncultured bacterium | reverse complement strand
CTCTTGGAGACATTGACGGAGACGGTGAACTTGAAATAATTGTAGGAGGATATTCTTCTCCCGGAAAACTCTTTGCGGTGAATCCCGAAGGTACGGATGTCACCGGTTTCCCCATTCAGTTAGGAGAAAAGATTCAACGGGGAGTGGCATTAGCAGATTTTAATGGAAACGGAAGAGTGGATATTGTCTGCGGTACAGACGGTGAACATCTTTACCTCATTTATGATGACGGAACCATTGCAGATGGTTTTCCCTTTGAAGCAGGCAATGATTTCCGTTCTGCTCCTTCCATTCTGGATTACAATGGAGAGAAGATCATTTTCGGAGGAAGCCGGGATGATAGTTTTTACTCAGTGAACAGTGACGGGAATCTCCGGTTCCAGGTTGAGACAGGGAATGATGTGATCACCACAGGAGGATTTACGGAGTTGAATGGAACTCCTGCAGTGTTTTTTGGTTCTTCAGATGGTTTTCTTTATGGAGTGGATATAAACGGAAATACATTGGACGGTTTCCCCATTGAAACGGATGGTGATGTGAACTCCTCACCTGTGTTTTCAGTATTGGACAGTGAAACAAATGAAACAATTGTGATTTCAGGGAATGAAGGCGGAGATGTTCTGGCATTTACTTTAGATGGAACTCCTGTTCAATATTTTCCCCTAAGTTACGAATTTCCTTTTAAAGGCACTCCCATTGTTAAAGACACTGATGGTGACGGAGATTTAGAGATATTGATGGGAACCAGTAACAGTCTGGTGAATGTGGATGTGAAGACAATGGGAACCAGTGATGACTTTTGGAACATGCACAGAGGAAATCTTCACAGAACCGGATATCATGAATTTTCTCCATCAGGAGGGGACATGACCGTCACTGTTTCCAATATGGCAGACTGGAATTTGTTAGGACTGCCAGTCAATGTAGCTGAAAACAGTCAAATGAGTGTGTATCCAACATCAATCGAAGGAACGCTCTTTTCGTTTGCAGACAGCTATGTACAGGAGTCAGAACTCAATTCCGGAACAGGATACTGGCTGAGGTTTGAACAATCAGGAGAAACCAATATTACCGGTTCATCCATTTCCAGTTTAACTCTTTCCATGCAGGCAGACTGGAATCTCATTAGTGGGTTATCTACAACAGAACAATTCGCAGACATCAGTGATCCTGATGGAATCATCATTCCGGGAACACTGTTTGGATTTGGGGAGAGTTATGAGCAGGCAGATGCACTGGAACCGGGAAAAGCTTACTGGTTGAGAACTACAGGAGCAGGTGAGATCCATTTAGGTTCAACCCGGGGAGCAAAGGCGGTTTCACCTTTTGTTCAACCAGAAAACATAAATTCCATTATCGTAAAGGGAATGACCCTATATTTTGGACAGAATATTGATGTGACCCAATCACTGAGTTATGGACTTCCGCCCAAACCACCTGCACCTTCAACGGACATTCGTTTTACCGGTGATACCAGAATCTGTATATCAGATGAATGTATGATAGAGGTGATGAATGCAGGCAGTCCACTCACTTTTGAAATTGATATTAAAGATGGTGACAATTGGGAGATTGTAGATAAAAGTGGGAATGTGTTTGAGTGTTCAAATCTTCAGGTGTTGGAGTTGAGTGATGAAACAACACAGGTTATTTTACGAAAATCCATATCACTCCCAATCCCCACAGAATTTGCTCTATTTCCAGCATATCCAAATCCGTTTAATCCAAACACAGTAATTAGATATACACTTTCAGAACAAACTTTTGTCACAATAAAGGTGTTTGATGTTCTGGGAAAGGAAAAATCTTCTCTTGTTAATATGTATGAGGAACCCGGAATTAAATCTATTCAGTGGGATGGAAGAGATAAATACGGAAAACCAGTTACTGGCGGAGTTTACCTTTACCAAATTAAAGCAGGTGAATATATCCAAACCCGTAAAATGGTATTGCTTAAGTAAGTCAAGTAACGCTTAACGTAGATAATCAGGGATGATTGTTTTACAATAACACTAAAATAACTCACCCCAAACCCCTCTCTTTTGAAGAGAGGGGCAAGCCGAAGGCTGGGGAAAGTTGTAAAGAACATTATATTTCAGATTAACACTAAGGTAAGAAACAATCAACACTTTACCACTGAAATTAAATTAGTATTTTACATTTCCTTCATAATTCCCCTTTTTTATTTCTATTAAATTGTTTGATAACCTAAATTTGGCTTCGACTTCAGCCCTTTATTTTATGAAAAACTCCCTGTTTATATCTTTTCTATTTTTATGTCTGTCCGGATGCGGTCCAAGAACCTATTTCGAACCGTTGGAAAATGGAGCAAAACAATTCGATGCTCGTCAAGTAGGGTGCTCGGTTGAAATGCTTTTGTATGAAATTCCTGTGGATAAGAAATACGATGAGTTGGGAATGTGTACTGCATCCTATCATGCGTACAGTGGGAAAAGCTATGATAAGGTCATTAGGGCGATTAAAGATTGTGCCTGCGAATTGGGTGGGAATGCCATTGTTTATTCCGATGAAAATGAGACCTATACCTATGATTACCTTGGTCAGGTCACACGATTTCAATCTTCAGCCATAGTTCTGTATCTCCATGAAACGGATTACCTCCATGAGATTGATGTACCTGAAATTGAAAATATTGATGACGAATTTGAAGATGAATATGAATGGGAAGATGAATAAATCGAATTTAATTTCAATAAAGATTTGTGTGCTAACTTCCTTAATACTGTTCACTTCCTGTGATCTGAAGGTTCCCACAAAGGAAAACCTTGCATCATGGACGACTAAGCTGGAAGTCCCCATGATGGAAAAAACCATCACATTTGATGATATTATGGAAGATTCCTTGATCAATCCAATGGAAGGAGATTCACTGTATGCTTTCACCAAGGAAGTGGAAGTGGATACCGTTGAGGTAGGAGACAAACTGGAAATGGATGATATTCACAAGGAATTCTCCCAGACAGTTGATGATGTGACCGTTGAGGATTCCCATGTACAGGAGCAAATTGAATTTGATGCTGTTGGTATAAGTCCAATTAGTCAATTAATCACATCGGAAATAGGAACTATAACTTTAAGCGATATTCCTAAAAAACCAACCAGTAATTTTATCTTTTATGATATATTTCCAGACATTAATAATACAGTTCTTTTTCCTGATGGAATACATCCTATTCCTTCCATCAGCGTCGATGTAGAGGATAATTATGCATTTGATGATTTTAGTAATGCAGCTTTTACAAATGGAAATCTAATATTAACTATAGCAAATTATCTGGTCATCCCTTTAGGAGAAACGAATATTCAGTTAAAAAGTGAAGATGGTACAGAAATACTTGGAAATGTGACCATTGACGGTCCTATTAATCCGGAATCCAGTAAATCTGGTGAATTAAATCTATCCGGAATTAATCTCCCTGAAAGTATTATTGTGTCAGTGACATCGTTAAGTCTTGCAATTAATGATGTTGAAATCAATGATGATGCTCGAGATTCCTATTTTAATGTTATTATCTCAGGAGAAGATCTTGAGGTCTCTTCTGCAACCGCAAAACTTCCAGCACAGACAATAGTAGAAAATAGTACAATTCAATTATCCTCAGCTGATTCAAATATAGTGGAATCTGCAACAATCTTCAGCGGGAAACTGATTGTTTCAATTGATAATAACATGGAAGTCACCAGTGCAGTCAATTTGAATATTCCTACCATACACGATCCATTAGGTGCACCATTTCAAGTCATATTGGATATTCAACCTCTTACAACCGGAATTCTGAATGAATACTCATTGAATAATTATTCCCTTGAGATGAATTTAGAGGATCAGTCTGTTTATTATGATTATACGGTAGAAACGGAAGACACAGGCGATGATCTGGTAACCATTAGTTCAACTGACGATATTGTAATCTCTATTTCTCTTGAAGGAGAAAATTCCGGAGAAGAAATTACCTTTTCCCAATTTACCGGCAGGGTAGCGCCACAAGATTTAGGGTTTGATGGTACCATTGATTTAGATTCTGATTCAGAAATTCATGAAGCAGTATTAGGTAATGGTCTTTTGGAAATTGTAATTCAAAATGATGTGAATCAAACTTCTCCAGGAGCCCCAACTGCTGTGTTAACCATTCCGGAATTAAGAACTCCTGAAGGACTTGCCTATGAAGTGACGTTAGATCATTTTTATGGAAGTCTGCATGAATCCATTAATTTGAGTGGATTCAGTTTATTACCCAATTATAACCAACAGCTTTCATACAATGCTGATGTAACGACACAATACGAAGAAATTGGTTCATATTCACTCAATAATTCTATTTCTGTGAATATTAATGTAACGGACCTTTCCTTTAATGAAGTGAGAGGATTTTTCTCCCAGGATGCTATGGTGGATTCAAATTCCATCACTATTGATGATGATACCAAAATTGAAACCGCAACAGTAAAAACAGGAGAAATGGTTTTAGCAATTGCAAATAATATTGGAATCGTAGCCGAAATAGAGTTTACAATCCTTGAGTTTATTAAAAATGGATCTATCCTTGATACTACCCTTGCGCTGTCTCCAGCTGGTGGTTCTTATAGTATAGATCTTGCAAATTACCAGTTGGAATTGGATATGGAAGCAGACCCTCAAACAGTAAATTATGTTTCGACCATCAATTTGCCGGATGATGAGGAAATGACATTATCATTGAACGATTCTATTAGGGTTGATGTTACACTTTCAAATTTTATATTTGAATCAGTTACAGGAGATATAGAACCCATTACTGTTGATATTGATCCGGTGGTCCAAAAAATTGACGGACTTCCGGATGAAGTCGAGGATTTTGAATTTACCGAAGTGAATATGTTCATAGATTTTGATACGGACATTGGAATTTCCGTGGTTCTTGATTTGGTAATTGAAGCATCAAAATCTTCAGGGGAAGTAGAAATTTCGACCATTTCAGGATGGGATATTACCGAAGATAACAGAGTCATTATACCCAATGCAGAATCTCTCATCAATATTTTTCCTGATACAATCCGGGCTTCCGGTGAAGCCACGGTATCCGGATTAGGAACTGTTACAACATCTCAATATGTTTCAGGGTTGATGACGGTGGAAGCGCCTTTAAGTTTTCATGTTCCTGATGATACGGAAGTGGATGTGGACATTCAGGAAACAGACCTTGAACTGGACGATGAAGTACTGGAAGAGGTCGTCGTATTTTTTGATGCAGAAAATCAGTTTGATTTTGGTACATCCATTTCTGTTTACACCGCATCAGATTCAACACTTTTCGGAACAAACGAGCAAGATTTATTGTTCTCCGTTGAAATTCCATCTAACGAAGCTCATTCTGATTCTGTTGTATTGGACAATGAAAAAATCGTATTGTTCAGCGGGGATAAATTATTTGTAAATGTAGATGTGACTATTTCCGGAAAAAAGGATGAGAATGGGAATTCTGAACCGTCTCAAGTTCTCACAACAGATTCCCTGAATATGACCATTTTCGGACGTATTGAAATGTTAGTGGACAATTCCGAATAGGAATAATTTCATGAAAATTAACCCAATAATTACATTTGTTTTCATTTTTGGAATCAGTATTCAAAATCCAGTTCTTGCACAGAATGAAGGAGGATTAAAAGGGGGATCGTTATTTTCCTCTGCAATCGGCAGTCATTCTCTTTCCGTAAATCCAGCGAATTTCTGGACATCCAGAAAATCCGGTTTTTCCATTTTACTTCCGGTTTCACTACAACTGAATAACAACTCAGTTTCAACCACCTGGTTGAATTCCTATCTGTTAAGCGGAAAAACACTGGATGATCAGTCTGTGGAAAGCATGCTGGGAGAAATTCCTGAATCCGGTTTATCAGTAAATGGAAACGGTCAATTAATGTTATTTGGATTATCATACAAGTGGCTGGCAGTTTATATTGGCGGTTCTGCCCAAATGTACGGAAACATTCCTAAATCACTCTTTCATTCAATTTTTCAGGGAGTTGAGTTTGACAAACCCATTGATCTGACAGATACAAGAATGAATATGCAGGCTGTTTTGCCAGTCTCGCTGGTCTTATCAGGAAAATTTGGAAAGAGTTTATATGCGGGATTGGGAGTGAAAGGATTATTAGGACTGGCATATTTTTCTATGAATGGTTCAGGCGGAGTCACATCACATAAAGATAAATTTTCAGGTGATGGAAATATGAAGATACATTACAATCTGGGCGATTACTATATTGAAAGAGACAGCCTTTTAGCCTATTCAACTTTAGGAAAATTCACCCCGAATGTCAATGGAAGGGGAGTTGCCATTGATTTAGGGTTGACCAAGGTTATTGATGATAATTGGACTTTGGGATTCAGTGTACAGAATATCATGGGAACATTGGACTGGGATGAAACCACATCTCATAAACAACTCATTCAGTTTGATGTTGACATCCATTCCGATGAATTTGAGGAAATAAGCGATTTTACTGAGTCACAGCAGGATTCCTTACTTGAAACTATTATTACTAAAGATGAAACTTCAACCATCGATACTTTAACTACCAAAATTCCCATGATCATCGAATTAGAAAGTGAATATATTTTTGGAACTCGATTTTTGTTGTTTAATTCCATTTCCTATGCAGGTGAATCAACTATATATCCCGAATCCCAGTTGGAAATTTCCGGTGGATTCAGATGGTTAATTCACAGCCGGATTCCCATTTCTGTAGGTGTTACTCATAATTCCCGATGGGGAATGAAATGGGGGGGTGGTATCGGTCTCCATTTTAATCATATGCATTTAGACCTGTTTTTGTCTCAAAATGAAGGATTTATGAATGATGCTAAAGGATTCAGTGTAAACCTGATCAATTATTTTCACTTTTAAATTTCACTCAACAGGATGATTTGATCCTGTATTTTACCGTATAAAACAATATGGACATTTGTCCGTCAATTCATTCATTTTTAAATTTACCATATAATATTTACCTTCTGAATATCATAACCAAAGTTTAACAACCCACATACTCTATTGAAACTGTTTAATATCAAAAAGGATGAACGCAGACAGGTACTGATTCTTTTTGTCCAGTTTTTTGCAGTAGTTGCCACCAGCATCACAGGTGGTTCAGCCCGTGATGCATTTTTCCTTAACCTATTTGACCGCAGCTACCTGCCACTAATGTTCGTTGCGATCGCTATTACCATGGTGATTGTGATCAACGTTTACAAGCGGGTTACCGATGGAAAGGATATCATACAGATCATAACCACAGGTGGTGTGATTTTTGCTGTAATCCTTTTGACAATTCAAATTTCTCTCACCAGACTTTTTTCCATGTACTCTGCCGGGGAATCCATAACTCATTTGCCGGAAAAATGGTTGATACCAGTCCTGTTTGTATTTATGGAAATAGTCGTTTCCCTCTCTATTCTCCAATTCTGGATGTTGGCAGGAGAAATTTTTGATGCCCGTCAGGCAAAACGTCTTTTCAGTATTTTAGGTGCCGGCGGGTCTGTTGCAGGAATGCTCGCAGGATATTCGCTCAAACCATTCGTCAAAACATTTGGTTCTGATAAACTACTATACCTGACCATTTTCTTTATTGTGCTTTATGTTTCAATGGGAATTCTCATAAACAGGTACCGGGAAACGGATCAAGATCCAAAGCAAATCAAAAAGTCTAAAGAAGAACCGAAAAAAGGGAAAACAAAATTTAAATTTGATCCTTATTTAAAATCAATTGCACTGCTAATCGGTCTGGCAGCCTTTATCTCAAAAATAATTGATTATCAGTTTAAAATGACTGCGGTACAAACTTTCCCGGCTCAGGATGATCTGGTAAGTTTTTTCGGAACGTATTACATGGCCACAGGTGCTGCAACAATCATCATGCAGTTTTTTATAACGGGAGTGGTTTTAGCCCGGTTTGGAATACTTGCTGGACTATTATTTTTACCGATCTCACTTGCTTTAGGATCATCGGGATTTCTTATGATTCCAATCCTGATTTCAGTTTTTATGGCCAAATTTTCAGATCAGGTATTTAAATTTTCAATCAACAATGCATCCCAGGAGATTCTCTGGCTTCCCGTTCCAAAGGACAGAAAAAAACAGGCAAAACCTGTTATTGACAGTGCAATCAGGGCATCTTTGGAAGGGGTGGTGGGAATACTCATTTTTGTATTGGTGCAATTTAAAATTGTACCAACAGATAAATTGAACCTGCTCAGTATTATTGCCTTGGTTGGAATCATAGCATGGGTATGGAACAGTTTTCGATTGAAAAACGGGTATGTAAAAACTCTCATGAAAGCCATTGAGAAACGTCAATTAAACCTTGAAGATGTAGAATTTGATGTTACTGATAATCATATTGTCCAGACCATCGAAAAAACACTGACGGATGAGGATGAGTTCAAACAATTATTCGGGATAGATCTCATTAAAACCATGCCCCTCGATCCTTGGAAAGATACATTAACAAATTTATTCAGGAATGGGACTGCTAATGTTAAAAAAGCTGTACTTGAATTAGCAAAAGATAAACCGAATATCCTCCTGGATCAGGACATCATTGAATCAGCAAAAATAAGTGAGGATATAAAACCTGAATCCATTGCTGTTGCGGGAGATAGAAACCTTTCAACATTATCAGGTGATTTTATGGAGAACCTGGATCATGATAATTTAGAGATTCGGTCTGCCAGTGCATGTTCACTTATGAAAATGAATTTGCATATAGAAGAAGCGAAGACTGTTTTACAGCTATTATTAATCAGTTCAGATGTTCATGAAATTAAAACCGCACTTCAGTTTTTAGATAAACCCATGGGGATTTTAGATGACAAAAAATTGGAAGATTTTCTGCAGCATGAGTCCCCTGATATTCGTGAAGAATCCTTGAAGATCGCCGAGATCAGACAAAACCCGGAATTATTAGATCATATTATCGGTAATTTAGCACATCCAAAAACCGCTATTCAAGCACGGCAGGCACTATCCGGATTTGATGATGAACTAGTATTAAATAACCTAGATAATCAATTATATTCTCAGAATAATACATTTCCAATGCGAATCGGGATAATCCGATGTTTAAAACATTATGGCGTTTCAAAATCAGCAGACATTCTGCATAAAGGATTGAGTGAACCCTACCTAAACACTTTATCCGAAGTAACAAATTCGCTATTGTCCGTTTCCAGAAAAGAACCTCCCTCAGATGAGTTTATAAAAGAAATTGGACTTGATCTGGATATCATTGCAAAAAGAGTGTTTCAACTGGAATTATTTTTACATTGTCTTCCTGATGATGAGAATTGTTTTTTACTTAGAGATCATATCAACAGTGATATCAAAAAAATTATTCCGATCATGTTAAAATTGGGTGTCCTGCATGATCCCAAAACTCCCATTGAAACCTATATTCAATATGTGTCCAGCGAAGACCCGGAATTAATGCCCTACGTACTGGAACTGGTGGATAGCACCTTTTCTCCCGGAAATCGAAAAATGACTATGCCTCTTATTGATAACGATATGGATACTGTTAAAACCGGCAAGGAATTATTTAATGATATTTTGGTTAACTTTGATGATTTGGTTTTGTCATGGATACATGGTGACCATAAATGGAAAGAAGCTATAGCCCTGAATTACATAATAAAGAGCAACCGCCAGGATTTGTTGGAAATGATCAATTGGGATAAAGTTCAGGACACAATTTTTATAGACCAGTTATTCAACCGGATCGAGGATGAGACCGGACAAATTAAACAAATTATTCCCTTGGAAAACTATCACTTGAGTAAGGAGACAGATATGTATTCAATTTTGGAAAAAACCATCCTGTTAAAATCAGTGGAACTCTTTAAGAATATTCCCGGAGATGTCTTAACAAGGATCGCTCAGATCGCTGAAGAAATACATCATTCGGACGAGTCTCTCATGTTTTCGGAAGGAGATTACGGAGATTCCATGTATGTCGTGGTTGATGGAAATGTGAAAATTCATAAAGGCGAACACCATATTGTGACTTTAGGAAAAAGCACCGTTCTGGGAGAAATGGCATTATTAGACCAAGAACCTCGGTCTGCGGATGCTACTGCAGAAGCAGAAACAACCCTGCTTAAAATTGCACAGGATGGATTTTATGAGCTGATGGCTGGTAATGCGGAAATAATGCAGGAAATTATTAAACTGCTTTCAGGAAGACTCCGTGAAACTAATATTAAGTTACAGGAAGCTCAGGCAAATTAGTTATTTCAGAAAAACCATCTTCCTGGAATCTATCATTTGTCCGTTTACATTTAAGGTGTAAATATAAATTCCGCTTTCTAATTTATTTCCTAATTTATCCATCCCGTCCCATTCCAGGGAATATTCACCCGGAATGTGAACCCTGTCAGTTAACTGAGTGATTTGTTGTCCTCTAATATCAAATATTTCTAAAGATATTTTGCTTTGAATTGAAACAGAATAAGAAAAGGTTGTAACCGGGTTAAAAGGATTAGGGAAATTCTCTTTCAAATGATAATCAGCAGGATACAAATCATCCGTTTCGATGGCTAACATATCTGTTGAGGCAGGGGAATTTGGTACAATCCTGATTCCATAAAACAAGTCATCGAATTCATAGCTGAAGGCAGATACGAAAAAAACCACTTCATTTGTAAATAATAAATCTTCAACCACTTGCTCAGGTTCATTCATATGTGTCGTGCTGATATCGGTATTATTGATAATTGTGAGATACAGGTTTCCTTCTTCAGGATAGTACGGGAGTAATTCAATGGAGATGTTTACAAGTGTGGCTTCACTCACATTTACTTTATAGTAATGAGCACCGAATGTCCCAACAAGTTTATAAGGAATAAAAGTTGGTTCTGACCCAAGTGAATCAATTTCTTGTTCATAAGTGGGTCCTGTGATGGGCCAATCTTCATGGATAACTTCATCGTAATGGTATATTGAATTATACATATCGTTATTCGTTACTAATGCGTTTGCTATAAGAAAATCATTGGTGATCTTTTCAAATTGGTTATCATTAAATACTTCTGATGTGAAATTGGGATTGTGCTGATCCATGGTTTCCTTTAATGTGATGATACTGTAATCCGTTAATTCGTAACTGTCATGATTAATACTGTTTTCCCAGAAGGATTTCATAAAATTCATATCGAAATGATTATCCACAAGATATAAAACATAAATGTAGGATCCATACATTCTCAGTGTTTCAATATTGGGGCCCAGTTCAGGAGAATTAAAATATAAAGGCAAATACTGATAACAATCATTGATATCAGGATAATGAATTTCTTCCATCCAGACGGCACTTGCTTCTTTGATCCATGGTCGCTCCCAGGCATCATAACCGTATTGGATGGCATGGTAAAACTCATGAGCAGAGGTTACCTGAACGTTGTTCGATTCGATTCCGGGAAAATCAGCATAATTATTTCTCATAGCCATCCATGAAACAAGGGCATTATTTTCTGAAACGTCAGGAGAATTTTCATTGTCTCCACGAGTGATTTCCGAAAAATTTTGTGCATAATTTTCAGCTTGAACAAATCCATAAAAATCAGGATTAAATGCATATAGGTACACATCAAAATGACCTGAACCTCCATTCTCCTGATTAAAGTACCAATCATCACTGGGTGGCAGGATATAATTTTCCTGGTCAAAATCGATGACTGCTATGTCATCAAAATACTGTTTCATTCTTTCTACATAATCTGGAATTCCATTTCCGTCATCATCTTCCGGCAATACTGCATGATCACCGGACAGTGTATAGTGAAACCGAAAAATTCCCGAATCAACATACTGAACATCATTCAATTCCGGTCGATTTAATCTTACAATTTCTTCGTTAAAGTTAAATCCCAATTCAATCAATTCATCTTTGACATAGTCTGGGAGAGAATGTCCATTTCTTGCAATAATATCTAAAACTTGAGTGGGATGAAAATCCAATTCATTCACTACAGAATTGGTTGCATTCTTGGAATGGGAAATCCATTTTGAAGCTGCAATTTCTACTGACACCTGTGCTGAAAATACTATACAGGAGATGGTTATTAGCAGAATAAGAATTTTAGAAAAGGTGCTAGAATAAATTATTATGTTTCGTAATTTTAGGTTATTCATTTATTTTCTCATTATTATTTCATCAATATCTGACCTTAAAGGAATCAAATGCACCGAAATTTAATACTATTTATTTCAATTTTCATATGTTTCCTTGCCTCTTGTGAGGAAGGATTCGATTTAAATTCAGGAGTCACTCTTTCTGATACAAACGAATTATACACATTGGAATTAAATGTATCTTCCAATGCAACCAAGGATCTATCTCCTGTTCAATTCAATGCTAAGGTTACTCGACACTCAGAATACACTGTTCGTTCAGATTCAAAAGTGATAGGTTATTGGAAAATTTATTTGTTAACCATTGATGGTGATACAGTAAATGTAGCTCAATTTCCCACTTATTACGATTTCTTTTCCGATCAATCTTTTGACAAAATTGAAGAGAGTTCAATTGGCGGCGATACACAATACACTAATGGTGGATGGACAGCTGATATGTCTGCAGGAATGCTTGCTTTATCCATTCAGGGAATGACAACAAACATCAATGTTACATTTGATTATGACGGTGATGTTGTTCCCCTTGACGGATTTATGATTTGGGATTTTGAAAAAGATGGAAAGTCGTATCATCAAGTATTACAAAAATATGAATATACTGATATGACGGAATTTACAGAATATGTTTCTTATTTATCAATTTCAGCAACAGGAGGAACATTGGAAGGAATCAATGAACCATCCTTGTATGATATTATTATTCAATTACCAAATGAGGTAAATGCATCCTATGAGGTCTCCGGAAGTTTTGTCCCATTATTTGATTTTTATGAAGGAGCTTTATTAGCGACTTTGTACAATGAAAACTATACGGTGATAAATGTAAATATTCCCATTAAAATTGAAATAACTATTTATTAAGCATCGGAAAACTATGAGATTTTTGAAAACATTACGCACACAAATTAAAAACCTGATCCTGATAATTTGTATATCAGGGATGACTCAGGCGGAACTGATCCATGTTGAATATAAAACAATTCAATTAAGTTATATTCAGACTGACAGAGCATCGGGGATACTTAAAGCCCTGGGATATGCTGTTATAGATTTTTCCGTTGAACAGGGACCTAATCCCAATGAATTATTATTTCAGCCAAATGGTCCATTTAATAATACTCTCATGAACGGTTTTGGCACTAATATGGATAATTTACCTTTAGTTATTATCCTTCCTGAAACCGAAAATATTACTCTCCTGGAGATGCAGGGAGAAGTGTCTGCTACCGGAACGAGTATGGATGTAGATATGGGCGGATCCTCTCTGGTTTACACAACAACTGGGGAACCATTGCAAAGATTGATGATTGCTTATGATCCCGAAGACCCTTACAGTTTAAGCAAATTGATAAACCTGATTTCAAATGAAATTGACGTTCCTGCAATTCAGGTTATGATAGAAGCATTGGTGATTGAAATTAATTCTGGTGAAACGGACCAATTAGGAATTCGGTATAGAACCAGTGGAAATATGTATGAAACAAGTTTCGCTCTGGAAGATGAAGAAACCGGTTTATTCGAACCCTTTAGTTTTGTGCTGGATAAAACTCTGTTAAGTCATGCCCATAATTTTAAAGCAGAGTTGGCATCTCTTATCAGTAATGAATCAGCAAATATTCTTTCCAGACCATCTGTTTTGGTATTGGATGGGCGTCAAGCCCGAATTGTTGTCGGTCAGCAAATTCCAACAATTCAAACCACAGCATCATCTCAATTTGCCACAACATCAACTGAATACATTCCCGTGGGTATTGTACTCAATCTGAGACCTCGGGTCAGCGCAAACCGGGATGAAATTACGATTCAGGTAGAAACGATTATCAGTGAAACTGAAGAATCACTTGTAGGAACTGCTTCATCTACCGGTTTCTCCGTTGCTCCAACAATTAACAGCAGAAAAGTCCAATCTTATGTTCAGGTAGCAAATAATACTCCCTTTATAATTGGTGGTCTTATTTCAAAAAAAGACACATATCAGGAAGGGAGAATTCCTCTTTTAAGTTCTATTCCATGGTTGGGGAAATTATTTCGTTACAAGGTAAAAAAAGAAGACAGCAAAGAAGTGATTGTTGTAATTACACCCCATATTGTGGATGTACCTGATAAGGACTTCACAAGGGTAATTCCAAAAGATTCGGAGATTTTTCAATCTCTTGGCAATATGCTATTCCAAAACAGTTACCGTATTCAAAATACAGATGTATTTGATCTTGGATTTGCATTAAATACCCCGATCTATCAAAATGTGATAATAGATATTAAGGATATTCAGACTTATTATCCTTCTGCAGGAATGCGTGACGATTTTAATCAATTAACCTCCGGATCAATTCCCGGTGAAGATGTACTGATCAGGAGAATGCTTTATAATTTAGTTGAAAGGGTTGAATATTATAAATATATCAATCCCTCAAATATCATATATTTTGCTTCAGCGGACAATGATCCATTCAATGTTTACACAAAAAGATTTAAAAGTACTTATGAAAAATATATGCAATCCAAATCTAATACAGCTTTAGTTCTTTCATTTAAAAACGATACGGGAGACCATAGTAATGAGGAACATTTACGTCGTTCTGTTGCTAATGTTTCCGAAGTAAAGTTGGATGACAGACATTATAAAAAGCATTTAAAAGATATTAATGATTCAATTGATGGGAATGCTGTTATGCTCCATAAAACAAAACATGAAAGAAGACTGTATGAAATATTAGTATTACGAAGAGTCTTGGAAATGAATCCCAAAATTCAGAAGAATATCAGTAATTTTACTGCAGGGCTTGAAATATTGTTTCCATCTCCTGAAGTGCTCCATATGGATACTTACGTATTGGACAATGAGATCGCCCAATTCTTTTATGAAGTGAATGACTACAATAATGCGTTTGATAAGAAGTTTTTAAAAGGTATTCGTATTTTAAAAGAAGAAATATCAACTTATGAGTAATTATTTATGCAAATTTTAAAATTTTTTTAATCTATATATAATAGAAACAAATAGACTTTTCTCAACTTAAATCCCACAAAATAAAATAAAAGGAAAATAAAATGAAATTAATAACACGTATTTTAATCATTGCGGTTGCCTTCTTTGTATCTGCTTCAGTGATGGATGCACAATCATCTAAAAGAAAAATGAAGTCATCCTACCAAAAAAGCAAAACAAAAGCCAAGCAAAAAAGTAAAAGCAAACTTAAGTCAGGCATCGAAAAGGTAAAAGGTAGTCAGGATGATAAGGGCAGTTACCAATCAGGTGTAATAAGTCCAATTGTAAAAGAAGCGAAATACAAAAAAGGTGAATCTTTTGAATCAGATACTGAATTCAAAATCTGTCTTGATGACCAATTGAGTAAAGCAAATTGGTATCAAAGGAAATTTGGATTTGGTAAATCTTACAATAAATGGCAAAAAGGGGAAACGCTAACTTCGTTTGACAAAAACAAAATTCTTGGCGAAGCTTCTAAATGTGAGAAATCTGGCTCAAAAATACCAGATATACCGGAACCCAATGAGAACACAAAAGGATATAAAAATACCGGTAAAACCAAAAAAGGAGCCAAAACAGGTAACGTTGGTTAAAACCTAAAATAGATTGATTATGGAGTAAAAAAGGGTAAATCCTTCCCTTTTTTACTACCATGGTCAAATTATTATTT
Organism: uncultured bacterium; assembly: GCA_964518835.1. GTDB lineage: Bacteria > Fidelibacterota > Marinisomatia > Marinisomatales > AB-629-J13 > AB-629-J13. The sequence goes on along the minus strand of CAZFKU010000001.1, from coordinate 82,002 downwards.
ATACAATTAGTTTATAAAAAGCGGATAAATCCGCAAATTTTCCCGAATCTCTTATCTTTATTATTAGAAAAGGGCTGGCTATCAGCCCTTTTTTATTTTTATGAACTCTATTTGTTTTTAATTTTTTACCTGTTCATGTGTCTTAGAATCATAATTGTTTATTAAATGGAACAAATCAAATATAAATGAATTAATTACTAAACAACCAGGAGATTAAACATGCTGAATAAAAATATAACCATCGTTCTTTTTATCACTTTTTTTCTAACCGGATGCGGTACCACTAAAGGACCAAATCTTTCTCCGGAACCAACCAGAAAGATAATGAAAAATATCCCCGATTGGTACATAAATACTCCTCACAAAGATGGGTTTAGATATGCCGGAGCTACTTCTACCAGCAGGGACTTACAACTGGCAGTGAATAAAGCAACTTTAGATGCTGCGAATCAATTAGCTGGTGCAATGGACTCTGAAATGAATGCATTGGTGAAACGTGTAAGAGAAGAAACAGGAATAAGCACCAATTCTGATATTTTGGACAGATTTTCTCAAACGCAAGAACAAATAATATCAACAGCCTTGAAAGACTATGACATCGTTAAAAAGGAAATATTAGAGGAGAAATCTGACAGTCAGGATATTTTTCGAGCCTATATCCTTGTGGAATGGGACGAAGGTGCAGCTCAAAAACGTCTTTTGGATAGAATTAAAGCTGATAAAGAAATTTATGATGCCATCCGTGCTACGGAACTTTATGAGGAAATGGAGAGGAAAGTTGAAGCCTACAGGCAAAGAAAAGAGATGTGATTTTTCATAACTCCTTTAAATAAATGAAAGATAATTACCGTTTGACACCGGCTGCAGGACTATTCCTGGCCGGTGTTTTTTTATGTAGTTCCTGTAGTCCATCCAAACCACCTGTGTGGTTAAAGGCTGAGCAACGAATCCAATCCGAGTTTATACATGGTTTTGCCAAGGTTTCCAAAACAGGAACAGCAGAAGATTATATAGGCAGAGCAAGGACAAACTCTTTGGGTACCATAGCACAAGCAATAAAATCAGATATAAATGTTTCCAGTGTGAGTAAGGTAAAGGAAATAGAAAAAAAAGGATTAAAAAATGAGTATTTTTTAGACAAAAGTTTTGAAATGATTTCTTCTGCTCGTTCAAAATTAAGTTTGGAGGGAGTTGAACATATTGGAGAATGGGAAGATGAAAATTATTTTTATGTGTATAATCGTCTTTCTAAAATGGTTTACAGGGAAATATTAAACAGAAAAATTTCGAAGGCACTGGAATCTGCAGGCAGTAATTATGAGGAAGGAATCAATCATCTTCAGTTTAATCCGGTGATTGCTCTAAAATATTTTTTAACCGGATTGAAATCACTTATTCCATATCAGGACCAAATATTAATTATCAATGACCCGTATAATCCCGGCGAATTCATTAATTTGGACCTTGTATTAAGGAAACAAATAGAAAAGTTGTTAACACAAATAACACTGACACCACATAAAAAAAATATCAAGACAAATCTGGGACAACTTCCGCTGAAACCTCTTGAATTAAAAGTCCGCTATAAAACATCAATTGGGAATAGTATTGATTTAAATGAACTCCCAGTAATATTTAAATTTTCTGAAGGAAACGGTTCTTTGACTGAAAAGATGAATTCTGATAAAACTGGTAATGTTCAATCCACTATACAAAATCTCAACGAAATGCTGAACTATTATCAAATTAAAGCTGAATTGGATATGTTATCCTTTACCGGTGATGATGAAATTGGAATATACCTATATTCAGAATTTAAAGGACCTCTCATTCCAACAACCTTTTTTAATATCAAAGTGAAACCAATCACCCTGTATCTCATCAGTGAAGAGAAAAGTCTCGGTAAAACACTTGCAAATCCTATAGTTACACCCATTATCATAAAATCTCTTGAGGAAAAATTGAGCGCAACTTTCATCAATGAAAAGCTCAAGTCCGATTATACATTGGATATCAAAATTGATACCCAAAAAAGAGGTGAAGCTTATTCGCTATTTTCATCTGTTGCTCAAATGAGTATTTACTTTAAGGATGGAGAAAACATCCTGTTTGCAAATAATTTTAATGATATTAAGGGTACTCATTCGGACTATGAAAAAGCCTCCAGAGAAGCGTTAAAAAAGTTAGCTGAAAGAGTAGAAAAAAAAATTACCGATGAAATTGTAAGGCAAATCATGGATTAATTTGATGATCTTGAAAAAATAATTGGTTTTTGAAAATATACACAAAATTAGTTTTTCCTGCACTTTTCATTTCTTTCGGTTTCTCTGATGATAATTATCCTTCTGTCTGGGACAGCCTTATGAATTTCATTCAATGGAAACCTGTAAAACAGACAGAAAAATATCAATTGTCTGAGTACAAGTTTGACGGTTATCCAATTCCCGCTTTTAAAATTGAAATGATTCTAAAGGCTAAACCCAAATCCATTCTGGATGTAGTCTGGGACGTAACAAATTATCCAAAGGCACTCCCCAGCGCTTTCATTACGGATTCAGGTATTTATAAAAAACAGGATTCAACCCAGGCAGCATGGCAGATCATTGACATTCCGTTTCTTGCTCCCCGGCTTTATCAATTTCAACATATTCGCAACAGGAACCGAATAGATTGGTATAATATCTCCGTTGAACAGATTGTCAATAAGGATTTGATCATTGCACCTGTAAATATGGGAAGTTGGATAATTTCAACAAAAGAGGGAAAGGAATATCTCATTTATATCGTTTTAACAAACCCAGGGGGACAAATACCTGCTTGGGTTGTTAAACAGGCTCAAATGAGGGTTTTACCCCAAATGCTGATGGAAACTGAAAAGACTGCGTTAAAATTAATGAAAAAATAATATAGCAATATCCGCTTAGTTGGTTTCACCCCAATTTTCTCTATTACAACAAAATATTCATCCTAAAAAGAGTTACATTTCTAAATTGTAATGTACTTAGTTTTGTAATAATAAAATGAAGAAAAACAACCTCTTGATACTCACAGCATTAAAAGCGGAAGCTATTCCAATTATTCATTATTACGGATTAAAAAAGAAGGAGTATTCGAAGTATATTTCTGTCTATTCTACGGAAAATATCAACCTCCTAATTACGGGAGTTGGCAAAACAAATGTTCAAAAAACGATCCGGAATTTTTGTAACATTCACAATTTAGAACAAAAGTTATTCACCGTGAATATTGGATCCGCCGGAGGTAACCCAGATCACTGTAAAATTGGCGATATATTTTTAATTAACAAAATCACAGATGAAAATAACAGAACATCATTTTATCCCGATGTTTTATTTAAACATGGAATGGAGGAGTTTTCATTAACTACAGTAAAAAATCCTGCTATTAATGGACATAGAAAATATGATAGTCTTGTTGATATGGAAGCATCAGCAATTTGGAATTTATTTAAGTCCAGGATTCCGGTCCACAGGATGTTATTTATTAAGGTTATCTCAGATTTTATGAACATTCAAAATAAAAAATTTGAAGATTTTGAAAAACTGGTAGTGGAAATATTAAACAATCAACTGAAACATATCACAAATTTGGTAAGTATTTTACAGAATGTTGATTTAAATGATATCCCAACTTTTAGCAAAAATGAGATACAGTTTTTGAAAAAGGTCAGCACCAATCTACGTTTGACCGAAACACAAAAAATTAAACTGGATGAATTAGCTGAAAACAGGAAATATATTCACGATGATATTTTCAAAAGGCTGAATCCATTTTCATCCATTAATTCCAATGACAAACATCACCGCAACGAAATATTCAAAAAGATCTGCTCCGTACTTTCAACCTGAATTTTCTCATATTTATTTAGAGGAAGGAGCTAAAAACAGGAAATTGACAGATATTGCACTGTCTGCGTTTCCCCATGCAAAGATTATTGAGATTGACGATTACAAATCAATTTTTAATCGGCCAAATCAAAATATATTTAGCCAACAGAAGTCAAAAAAACTAATTTTAGGAATCAAAAAACCACCATTTCTCTATAAAGGGACAGATATTCTACAGGATACTCACTATCGAAACCTGTTCTATACAACACCGCTGATCAATTGCGTCTATCATTGTGATTACTGTTTTTTACAAGGAATGTATCCTTCGGCAAATTTGGTGGCATTTGTGAATGAATCTGAATTTTTCGCTGAAGTTGATAAAGGAATTAAGGCACGTGAATTTATTGATGAACCTCTGGTGTTATCCATTGCATATAATAATGACTTATTAGCATTTGAAAATAAAATCCCTTTCTGCAAAAATTGGATTGAATTTTCCCGAAATAAAAGAAATCTGCTGGTTGAAATTCGGTCAAAATGTGCCAATGTCAATTCATTGAAGCACATCCGTCCACATTCCAATATCATTTTTGCCTGGACATTGACGCCAAATGAAATTCGCCAACAATACGAAAAATTCACACCTTCATTAGAAAAACGATTGGATGTCATTGAGTTTATTATTTCAAAAGGATGGAAGGTAAGGCTTTGTATAGACCCAATTTTGTATGTCGAAAACTGGGTTTCTATTTATAAGAATTTGTTCGACCAAGTATTTTCAAGGATTAGCCAAAATCAGATAATGGACATGGTTATAGGCGTATTTCGGATGAACACAGATTACTTTCATCGAATTCGTTCACAGAAACCAAATTCTGATCTATTTTATCAAAATTGGAATCGTTCCAATGGTATTATCGAACCAACAAAAACTGTACAGGCTGAAATCAACACTGAAATTAAAAAAATGATTGAAAACTATATCCCAATGGAAAAAGTACATTTTTGGAAAAATGAACAATAGAGAAGCATCATATCATCCTCTGATTTTGGATGGAGCAATGGGTACAGAACTTCTCCGGTTGGAAATTGATCTGCCACTGCCGCTTTGGTCAGCAGTTGCTAATGATACCCACCGTGAATGTATTTTTAATATTCATAAGGATTATAGTCATGCAGGTGCTGATGTCTTAATAACGAATACATTCAGATCGACACCCTATGCATATCAAAAAGCGGGATTCTCAAAAAGGGATGCACTGCTGAAAGCCAAAGATAATCTGAAAAAAGCAGTATCACTTGCGAAACAAACTGTTTCCGGTAATCAATTAATCGCCGGAAGTATTGCTCCCATAGAAGATTGTTATTCACCGGAATTATTTCCCGGGGAAACTCAATTTAATTATTCAATTGAGCCGATATTAAGTTGGTTTCAGGAATCAAAAGTTGACATTATCCTTTTTGAAACCATGGGTAATTTTCGGGAATTATCATGTGCAATTAAATCGGTAATTAATTGCGATTTGCCTGTTTGGTTCAGTTTAATTTTAAAGGATGAAACTCATCTTTTAGACGGACATCCTTTGGATAATATTTTGGACAAATTATCAACAAGTGCTATTGAAATTCTCCTCTTAAATTGTAACACAATTCAACTCACGATGAATGCAATTCAAGGACTAAAACAAAATTGGGACAGGTCGTGGGGTGTGTATCCAAATATGGGAATTGAAAATCCTGAACCTGACGGAAAAATTAATCATATTATTTCTGATGAAAATTGGAAAAAATATCTAAAGGAAATCCTGATAGAAAAACCGGATGTTATTGGTGCCTGCTGCGGGTCGTCTCCTAAACATATAAGAATCATAAAAAATTTAATTCAAACCGAAATAGTTGCATAAAATATTTCGAACATTTCTATTTTTCATCGTAATTCTTGCACAAGGATTTGCACAATTAAATACGGAATGGTGGGTTTATGAAAGCGATCATTTTTCTGTGTATTTTCCTCAGGAGCTTGACTGGGATGCAAATCATCTCATAACCAATTTGGAGATGTATCGGGAAAAGGTCGTTGAGACTCAAGGAAATGACCCTGGAAAAACAACATATATTCTGGAAGAGGGAGGATTTATATCCAGCGCCTGGTTTTCCCCTGTAGAATCTGTTATTCATCAATATGTTTCACCGTATTCATCCGATTTTCTAGGGAATTTTACACCAAATCAAATCAGGTCAACAGGACTGCATGAATTTTCTCATGCATCGCACATAAACGGTTCTACCGGTTTTGCAGGAAAATCTGTTTCCATTTTCGGTCCATTTCTCCAACCAAACGGTTTTTTACCGGATTGGTCAGTGGAAGGGATTGCCATGACAACCGAATCAAATTTGTTTGCAAATGAAGGAATGTTAAATAGTGGATGGACGGAAGCAATGATCGCCACTCAGACAAAATATGATATCCTGCCAAATATCAACGAATTAACTCATTCACCAAATTCCTATTATTCTCATAATGACGAATATTATATTGGTGGTTCTTTCCTCAATTATTTGTCAAACTCTTACGGTAAAAGTTCAATTAAAGAATTCATTACTGAAATAAGTTCCTATTGGTGGGCTCCAATCTTTGGTACAACATTTCCAAATTTTGTTATTGACAGATCCATGAAAAAAATATATGGAGGAGTTTCAAATGATCTTTACAGCACTTGGAAAGATGAAATGAGAGAACATTACCGGGAGTGGGATTGGGCAGGAGAGAGGTTAACATTTGACGGCTGGTATAAAAAATATGTAATAGCTTGGAAAAAAAATATTTACTATATGAAAATGATTTATTCTAAAAAGGATGTTCCATTTTTCCGATTGGTCAAATTCGACCCGGTTAGTAAAACTGAAAAAACAATCTGTGAATTAAAACAGTGGATCAATGCTCCACTGAGGATAGTGAATGAGAAAATTTACTTCAGCACAACAGAATCGGGAAAAGGATTCGCAAACACTACAAACGGTAGTTTTGGCACAAACTCTGTTCTTTATGAATTGGATATCAATAGTGAAAAACGAAAAGAGATTTTTACAGATAATTTCCGCTCCTTTTGTATTTATCCAGAGGGAGAAATTATCTATTCAAAGGATATGAGAAACAAATTTGGCTCACAACTGTGGAGTTTTAATTATGAAGAATCAAATTATTTAGGTGATATTCCGATTCAAATATCTGAAATGATCTCAAAAGGAGGGCAATTTTTTCTATCCGGGAAAGGCTTAAATCAACATTTTAATATATATGAATTGAATCGAGATGACATGAGTCTTAAACATATAACTGATAACAATTGGACAGAAACTGAATTAAGTATTTACAAAGAAATGTTAATCTACACAGCTAATTATAACAAAATGATTTCCATTTTTGGTTACGATTTAAAGAGTGGAGATTTTTATCAATTGACAGATACAGGATTTTCCCAACGTGGAACCGTGATAGATAGTTCGTTATATTTCATCAGTTTAACAGAAACTGGAGAGGATATTTTTGTCAGCAATTCGGAATTTAAACAAGTTGATATCCCAAAAAATAAGACTGAAGAGACAATCATAAATTCACATCCTGTTTCAAAGAAAAAAGTGGATTATTCTGTCTATAATAAATTGTTTAAACCCTATTTACGAACACCTTATTTCAATCAGTTCAGGATGACTCCCGGATTTTTATTCAAGGGATCTGATGTTTTAACTCATTTTAGATATTCCTCGTTAGTTAATTTTCCAATTGAAGACAAACCAGTTTCAATGACTACAGGATTATCCATTAACAAATGGTCACCTTTTTATTTTCATGGATATACAGATTACACGGATGTTTTTTCTTTTACCGGCTCATATCCGTTAATTGTAACCTCAAAACCAGGGAAACCTTCGGTTACTCTGAGCGGAAACTCCTATTTTGGTGGAGCGGAATTTACTGACAGGGTTTTGACTCCGGGGATAATTTTATATTATGGATATCCTTTAAGAAAGGTTCTGATTTCAATGGGACTTCCCATTTATTTTTCAAGTGAAGACCCCGGGAACAATTACGGGATATCATTCAGGATATCCTCAACCCAGAAAAATAATTATGGTTATTTTAGGATGGATACAAGATTCCAATGGCAATCAATGTATAAAATAAATTTTACAACACGTGGTACAGGAAATATAAAATCCTCTTATGCTATAGGAATTACTCCCAGTTATACCTTTCAACTCATGAAATTGAGAAAAGGGTTCTGGAAAGTAAATCTGTATTTTGAAGATATAAATGGAAAAATATTTGTGGACTACCTTATTGGAGAACAGGGAAAATACCTTGCTTCGATCGGTGCGGAATCTTTTTTAGAAACCAGTATTTCCATGGGATTTCTTCGTTTTAGTCCAGTAGCAGGAGCGGTTTTAAGTCAGAATGGAAAATGGAACTATTATATTCGTCTCAATTTTCCAATCATTCGTTAATCTAAATTATCTGGAGAAAAATATGAAAAAGTTAGATGGGAAAACTGCATTAGTCACCGGTTCCTCCAGAGGAATTGGAACTTATATTGTGCAAACTCTGGCAATGGAAGGAGCAGAGGTCGTTGGAGTTGCCCGTTCCGAAAATGGATTGAAAAAGGTTGAAAAGGAAGTTCACGATTCGGGTGGAAAAATCAAAACAATTTCATTTGATTTGAATGAACCACAAAATATTAGCGATTTAGTTCAAATGGTAGAATCAGTTTTTGCGGATGGAATTGATATTCTGGTGAATAATGCCGGAATTGAAAAATACAGTAATTATTCTGATAATTGCCTCAAAACAATTCAATCTATAATAAATGTGAATCTATTGGCTCCCATGGAACTTACCCGATTGCTTTTACCTAAAATGCTGAAAAGAGAATCAGGAAATATCATTAACATTGCTTCATTAGCCGGTAGAAAAGGAGTTGCCTACAATTCAATCTATTCCGCATCCAAAGCGGGGTTGATCAAGTGGGGAGATGGTTTACGGCAGGAATTACACGATACAAATGTTTCAGTTTCCACAATTATGCCGGGATATATTGATTCAGCTGGAATGTTTTTTGATGGTGGACAGAAAGCTCCAAAATTACTTGGGACTTCCGCTCCGCAGGATGTTGCAGATGCAGTATTGAAAGCAATCAAAACGGGGAAAGGAGAGATTATTGTGAATAAAGGACCCATGAAACCACTGCTTGCCTTAAATGTTTTCTCATCGGAATTTGGTAATTTTGTGGTGCGAAAATTTGGTGTTGTGAATTTGAGCAGAAAACGGATAAAAAAAAGATGAATAATTTGGCATGTGATGGATATCACACCCATGTTGACTTTACACACTTCTTGTGGATAAACTTCATATCGCCATGAAGAAATATTTTATCTGGATTCCACTTTTTTTTGGTGCTCTTTCATTTTCCCAAGATCCATTTTTTCTTGAAGATGTAAATCCAAATTCAGAAACCTATGGCAACATAATCGGACCATCTCTTTACATAGGGGAAGTCTGTGTCATATTTTTCGGTCACGAATCCTGAGGAGTCTGCCGAAGCCGGTTCGGTTTCCTGAACGAAATTTATCTTTCCTTTCTGGAAGACGGTATTGAGGATGTCCACATCATTGGGGTGGGAAAAGACCAGTACTCTGAATACCTTGACCAGATGATCAATGGTAGAATTCTTCCCTGGACTCAGGATCATGAAGCGGAAGGATATCCTGTTTGGACAGATTGGGAAGCCGTTCAACGAACTGTTTTCTTTTTAAATACTATGGGAGAAATTGATACATCTTTTAATATCACTCCTTATGACCCGAATAGCCCGGAAGATTTCACCTACATCAAAAACTTAATTCTGGAATTGAGAGACCCACCCCAGTACAATCTCATTACGGTTCCTCATGATTATCCCACCATCCAAGCGGGGATTGATGCCGCTTTTGATGGAGATACGGTTTTGGTAAGTCCCGGAACTTATGTTGAAAATATTAATTTTAACGGGAAAAATATTATCGTCGGTTCACTATTTTTAACAACACAGGATACTTCCTATATTTCGCAAACTATCATTGATGGAGATGAAGCTGGATCTGGTGTTACCTTTAACAATAATGAAAATTTAAATGCAATTTTAATTGGTTTTACAGTTACCAACGGTTTTGCAACCCATGGTGGAGGAATTCATTGTGAATATTCTTCTCCTTTATTAGAACATTTAATTATATATGATAATTTAACCAATCACGGAGGAGGAATTTATTGTTTTGAAGCAAGTCCAATAATCAGAAATGTAATCATTTTGAATAATATTTCTATGGCAGATGGAGGTGGAATCACTCTACATGATAATTCCCATCCAGATATTTCAAATTCTATATTTTCAAATAATTATGCTGAATACGGAGGCGGAGCAATAAGAGCTTTACCGGGAAATAATTTCTCATTATCCAATTGCCTTATATATGAAAATGAGTCAGGTTATGGAGGTGCAATATATTTATGGGATTCGAGTGTAGAAGTTGTTAATTCTACAATAATTAATAATAGTTCATCTTTCCTTCACATTAGAGGATACTTTGACATAAAAATAATTAATTCAATCATTCGTGAACATCTATTGGAAGAAACATTAACTTACTATAATTTACATCCATCCAGCCAAATAACATTTTTATATAATAATTTGGATTTTAATGAAGAAGATATCAATAATGAATATGATTTGGAAATAAACTGGGGAGATGGGAATAATTTTGAAGACCCAAATTTCAGTGACCCTTATTTTAACAACTACAACCTAGAAATTCCCTCCCCCTGCATTGACACAGGTCACCCTGATTTGGATGGAGACGGATTCACCTGGGAAATTGATCCTGATGACAGAGACCCTGATGGAACACGATTGGACATGGGTGCTTTTTATCATCATCATGAAGCTGGTGATTTTCCAATTCCGGTCAATTACAATGAAGGCTGGAATATGGCAGGATTACCTTTGTCAGTAGAAGATTCCCATTATCAAATTTTATTTAATTCAATTTATTCTGGATCATTGTACAGTTTTGATGGAATGTATATTTCTGAAGAATATTTAACCGAAGGAGTGGGATATTTATTAAGATTCACTGAAAACACAGAAGTCGTTTTTGAAGGAATTCACCTCTCTGAAATTAATATTCCTGTTGTGGGTGGATGGAATCTAATTTCCGGAATCTCTACACTCATTCCTGTAAATGCATTGTACAGTTCAAGCATAGTTTATCCGGGAACAGTTTATGGATTTGAAGGAACGTATGTGAATGCAGATTACATCATTCCGGGAAGAGGTTATTGGGCAAGAGTTATGCATGATGGAAATATTTTTCTTTCAACCGATTCTTGGTTAATGAAAGAAATAGTTGAACAGACAATACAATTTCCCGAGGAGAACCTTGTGTTTTCGAACGGAGAATTGTCAGCAGAAATTTATTTAAAAATTCCTGAGGATGAAAAATTAAATTATTCCTTCAGCTTACCTCCCCGATTCAGCGGAATGGAATTTGATATACGTTACAGTGGAGATTGGAAAATCCCCATGGAGAATCAGACAATCCATGTATTAAATAATAGTGGAAAACTTAATGTCACTTTTCATTCAAATGGTAGAAATGAGAGTATTATTTTGAAGGATGAATCAGGGAATCTTATTAGAGTAAATGAGGGAGAAACTGTGGATTTACCAAACACATCACAGTTTTTCACATTGCTGAAATCAAAAGAAATTCCTGAGGAATTCACCCTGATCCAAAATTTTCCTAATCCGTTTAATAATAAAACCTCCATTCAATATTATGTAAATGGAAAAGAAACTGTCCAAATTGATATCATCAATTTAAAAGGGGAAAAAATAATAACATTGGTAAACGGGCACCAATCGGAGGGAATTCATCAAGTAGAGTGGAACGGAACGGATTCAAACCATGAGATTGTTTCATCTGGAATTTACCTGTACAAAGTTAGTGCAGGAGGAAAAACACTCAGCGGTAAATGCGTTCTTTTAAAATAATGTAGGCTGAGTTAGATTTCTCTCAATTATTTATAACATTTATTTAAAAAATACCTGGAGACTTAAAATGAAAAAGTTGTTTTTCTTTATTTCAACTCTATCAATTTTTCTTTTTGCAAAGGAAAATAATTCTACCCAAAATTTGCGAATTCCATTGGATGCACGGCAGGTGACATTACCTCCATTAAATTTCCTTCAACAAAACCGTGATTTTGCAGAATTATTGGGTGTTTCAACCACTGCACCTGCACCAAATAGTGTCATGTACCATCATGCGGACATCCCAGATACTATTTTAAATGCAGGACCAATAGAAGCATTTATTTTTAATGGAGATGGAAATAATTACACAGTTTCAGATGCCTATTATTTGGGGACTCCCGGATATGAAAATACCTTTGAAGCTGAAACTCAAACTACATCATCGGGCTATTTACACACCGGATTTCAGGCAGATATTACGTTTGATGATCAGGATATGACCATTACTCAAAGTCCCTATAATGAAAATGATAACGTACCTGCATCGTGGTATGTAGAAGCCTGTGAAGATGAAATTGGTGACGAAGCTACAGGAAACCAGAGTTTGGATATTCAGAATGTGAGTGTTGCAATAAGCGATGATAGGATCCATGTTCACCTGCAAAATGCAGGGGGAGGATTCCCCACAGGTGATTTTTTTGGACCATGGTACCTGTATGTTGTTGGATTATTAAATCCTGAAGATCCTGATTCAAGTTTGTACGGTATTGGATACGGAGATGGAGGATTTGGACTACTTTATCCCGGAGTGTGGAAGTTTCAATTGGGAGCAGATTTCCCTGAATTTATTGCAAGCATTGAATATTCGATTAACGGTAATAATCTTTATATGGCAGTGAATATGGATGATATTTTTAACGATCCGGATTTTGGAGAATGGCCCAATGAATTTGAAGCGGTGATTATAACCGGTCTTACAGTTGCGGCAAGTTTTACTGATATGACTATCGGAGATCAGACCAATCCGGCTTTTTTGAATCCGGATTTTCAATCCTATGAAATTGGTGTAAATACCCCGCCGCAATTATCACCCTTAACGTATGAAATTGTTGGAGATTCAGCGGGAATCACTTTAGTACATCTGCAAACAGAATACACTGATGATGACAATCATTTCCCCCTATCCCCGGAATATTCAATTTCTCAAAATGGGAGTGAAATATTATCAGGCAATATGATTTCTTATGATCACTCATACAGTGATGGATCATTATTTGAAATTGAGGTTTCCTTGGGTTCAGGGTCTTATGAAGTTTCTGCTAATTTTAATGATGGTATGGATTATGATGAATCTATGACCTCATTTGAAATAAGTGGGGGAGGGACGGAATACAATGTGACTCTGATATCTGGCTGGAATCTGGTTGGGCTTTCCGTCAATTTGGATGATCCGTCCCAGATATCTGTATTCCCATCCAGTGTGGAAGAAACCCTATACGGATTTACTGACAGTTATTACCTCACAGAAATATTCATTCCCGGATCGGGATATTGGCTCAGGTTTGACAACAGTGATTCAACTACTGTGTCAGGAAATAATATTAATGAAATAACAATTTCTTTGTCGGAAGGATGGAACTTAATTGCCGGACCCAGCGGTGAAGTTCCTGTCAGTTGGGTTTACGATCCTGATTCGCTAATCGTCCCAAATACATTATTTGGATATGATGCATCCGGTTACATTGAGTCAAATTCTCTGGCACCGGGATATGGGTACTGGATACGTTCATTTGGTAGTGGTGAAATATCATTATCTATTGGATGGAATGAAAATGTTTCACATTTCCAATATTTGGAAAAAAAGCAAGAAGATTTGAATAATATTTCCATCAATGGTAAAACACTTTATTTTGGAAATTCCATTTTATCGAAAACAGAAAAATTGAGTTTTTCTCTACCGCCAAAACCACCAGTTGAAGGAACGGATATTCGTTTTTCGGGAGACACCAAACTCTGTACAATAGAAGAATGTGTGATTGAAGTAATGAGTTCTGGCCAAGATTTGTTCCTATCTTATAATATAATTCCTTTCGAAGGTTCTAAATCTTCTCAAGGTACTCCTGTTTGGATGTTGGTACATGAAAAAACCGGCGAAGAATTCACTTTGACTGAAACCGGAGTAATTGAAATTACAGGAAATGTGACTGAACTGATTTTAAGAAAATCCATCTCTCCCCAAACACCCACAGAGTTCACCCTTTTTCCAGCCCATCCAAATCCTTTCAATCCTTCTTCAACGATCCGGTTCGCAATTCCTGATGTAAAGACGGTGTATGCAACGTCTCTACATATTTATGATATTCAGGGACGATTGGTTGAAACCCTAGTAAATGAAAAACTTTCCTCCGGAAATCACAGTGTTCAATGGAATGCAAAAAAGTTTGCCAGCGGGGTGTATTTTATACATTTGCAATCAGGGAATTTTTCTAAAGTTGATAAATTGATGCTCATAAAATAAATGAACCAACAGAGTAATACATTTTCTCTCACAAAGGAGGATAAACTGAAATATCTTGATCAAATAAAAAACTTTGATCTATCCAGAAAAAAAGAGTTAATGAATACTGTCCCTCAAAAACTCAATTCTTTTCTTCAAAAGGGTTCGCTTAATTCAATCCAGGTTCAATTGGTTAACGATCTGATTCACCTCTATAAATTACTGGAAGACAATCCGGAAATGGATGAGGATATCCAGAAAAAAGTATTATTTGCTATGGAATATTTTTCTGATGTGGATGATGAAATACCGGATTCAATTCCGGTTTACGGTTTACTGGATGATGCAGCAGTCATTAACTGGATCATAAATGGACTCAAGGGAGTTCTCCAGAAAACAGTACGATCTTGACATTTTCACTTTAGTTAATCAGGAAAAATCATCCTCAGAAAACTGCCATTGGCAGGGTCCGCACCACCAGGGTTTTCCGTAATAATCCCTTCGGTTTTCATTTAATTGCAGGGGAGTTTCACAACGGGGACAGTTTCTCTCAGTTCCTTTTTCAGGCCAGACATAATCCGGTTTGAATTTTATGGGATTATCTAAATTTTGTGATTCATTCATGAACAAATTTAGAGAGAAAATCCCATTAAAGGACAACTGATATTCCATTAAATTCTATCCCTCATGAGAATCTTTTTTAAACACATTGCAGTGTGGCAAACTTTAATTATTGCACTTTTATCCGTCACTACTTCCTGCGTTTATTATAATACATTTTACAATGCGAAAAAATACTTTAGGGATGCGGAAAAGATTCGGCTTGAAAATGAAGATAGGTCTTTACCAGCTAATGCCCAGACTGCTTATACCAATGTAATCGAAAAATGTGACCTTGTTTTAGAAAAATATCCCGAAAGCGACTATGTTTTTCCCGCTCTGTTGTTATCCGGTCAGGCTCATTACCACAAAGAAGAATATAATTCTGCTGAATCTAAAATGAAGCAATTGGTAACTTCAGAAGTTCTTGATTTCCAACAGCAGGCGAAATTCTGGATAGCGCTTATAAAATGGAAAAAGGGGAAAATACAGACGGCAATTGATCAATTGAGTAACTTGCTGAATGAAGAACACATTTCTATCACATCAACGTTGATTCATCTGTATTTAGCAGATATTTATATTGAATTGAAAGATATTGAAACTGCATTGGGTCATCTAGAAACCGCAGCGGATAAAACAGTTGACCGCAAGGAAAAAGGGCGTATTTATCAAAGATTATCTGAATTGGCATTTAGCAGGGAAGAATATGAAAGAGCCCTGAATGCTTATGAGCAGGTGATTAAAAATTCCCTCGTAAAAAAACTGAAACTGGATGCCCATTTACAAACGGCTAAAATCCATAGACTGACAGGAAATTATGACACAGCAGTGAAAAAAATAAAAAGCCTCCTCATCGATGAGGAATTCAGGGAATTATTTGGAGCGCTGGAACTGGAATTGGTTCGAATTTACGATCTGAAAAATGAAAGTGATGCGGCTGTTGAGAGACTTAAATCAATCGTTAAAGACTATTCCTCCACAGAAGTAGCAGCGGAAGCTTATTTTATGCTGGGACGAAAATCCATTAAGGATTCCTGGAACCTGAATGTAGCCAAAGAATATTTTGAAAAATCTAATAAGGAAAACCGTAAATCACCGGTAGTAAAAGAATCACAAGAAATGATCAAATATATTGACCAATATATTTCTGCAGAAAAACTTGTTTTTACCTTTGATGATACCGTCATGCAGGATACCGATACTTTGACAATAGGGGATAGGGACGAGGAGAGGACAAAACATGTACAAATTTTAAAAAATGAAGAAGCGGCGAAAAATTTAATACTTTTATCTGAGTTGGAAGCATTTCGATTTAAAAAACCAGATTCAGCAGTGGTTCATTTGAATATTTTTATAAAAGAATTTTCCAACCATGAGCTTTATCCAAAAGCGTTGTATATGCTCTATTTTCTTCACAATTCAAAAGGGGATTCAATTGCTGCAGATTCAATGGGAAGTATTTTAACATTAGATTTTCCCGACACTGAATTTGCTGAAGCTGTAAGAAACAATTTAGGATGGGGTAAAAAACAATCCGAATCCGAAAAATTATTTTTATCAGCAGAATATTTATGGTACTCAGATCATCAGGGAAATGCCTTGGATACATTGCGTTTGGTTGTGAAATCAGATACTTCCAGTGATTTTGCCCTGAAATCCGGTTATTTTCTGGGATATCAATACGATTACTCTCTCATTAATCCTGACAGTGCCTTAAAATATTACACCTGGGTGCAATCATATTTTCCTGACAGCGAACAAGCAACCCTATCAAAACCCAGAATGAACCAGATAAAATCACTATTGGCTCCACCAGATTCTACAGAGACTTTGGATTCTACACAAATATCCGTCCCAGATTCACTGATAACAGAGCCTGTTAAGATTGATTCAGTTCAAATTTCAATGCCTAGGGCATCAACCCTGAAAAGTGATTCGCTGAAAAAAAAGAAGTCACCTTATCCAGATGATTTTTGAAAATGTAACCATTACAAAAAATAGAGAGATCGCCACCGGAATCTGGAAAATGGAATTTTATGCTCCTGAAATTTCCTCCAAATATAACGGAGTAGGACAATTTATTCAAATTCAGATTGAATCAGGGTGGGAATATCCATTACGCCGTCCCATGAGTATTGCCGGATGTAATGAGAACACCATGTCTATTATATATAAAATATTTGGTACAGGTACATCAATTTTATCTAAAAAAATACCTGGGGAAACAATCAATATACTGGGTCCCTTAGGGAATATTTTTAACTTAGATTCCAACCACACACGCATTTTGGTAGGGGGAGGAGTAGGTCTTGCTCCCATTGTGAACCTGTGGAATCAATTTAATGGAAACACCGAAAACACATATCTTATCATTGGAGCAAGAACCAAGGATGAACATATTCATGCGCATGAACCGGATAAACACATTTATTTAACAACAGATGATGGTTCACTCGGAACCAAGGGAACGGTTATGATAACTCTGGTGGAACTCTGTGAAAATGAAAGAAAAATACCGGAAGTGTTTGCCTGCGGACCAGAACCCATGTTGAAAGAAGTACAGTCCTATGTCACAAGGAATAGTATTCCGGCTCAATTAGCCGTGGAAAGCTATATGGGATGTGGAGTAGGGATATGCCAGGGTTGCGTGATTTTACGGCAAAATAACAACAAAAAAGAGCACAGCTACCATGAACACTATTCACTGGTTTGCATTGATGGTCCAGTGTACAATGCCGGAGATATAATTTTTGACTGATTTATCTGTAAAAATCGGAAATATTAAATTTAAAAATCCCGTCCTCACTGCATCAGGAACTTTTGGCTACGGTACAGAGGTTGATTCTATCACCGATGTTTCAAAATTAGGTGGTATTGTCACAAAATCAATTACTCTTCATCCCAGGGAAGGTAACCCTCCACCCAGAATTGTAGAAACCCCATCGGGTATGCTGAATTCCATCGGTTTAGCAAACATTGGAGTGGATCAATACATTGAGGAAAAAATTCCGATGTATTCATCTATGGGGACCCATATCATTATGAATATTGCGGGAAGTACCATGAGTGAATATACAGAAATACTCAAAATAATAGAGTCAGTATCTTCTGATATTATTGGATATGAAGTAAACATTTCATGTCCTAATATAAAGAAAGGAGGTATGGAATTTGGTGTCAATTGTGATCTGACTCAGGAGTTGACAGAAAAACTGAGAGCTCTAACGGAGCGGCTTTTAATCATTAAATTGAGTCCAAATGTTACAGATATAGTAGAAATAGCCAAATCCGCTGAAAATGCAGGTGCAGATGCAGTTTCTGCTATCAACACAATTGTGGGTATGAGTATTGATATTCACACTCGAAAAAGTAATGTATTCACTAAATATTCAGGTCTTTCCGGTCCTGCAATACGTCCTATTGGTATTGCATCGGTGTATAAGTTATTTCAAACGATAAAAATTCCCATTATCGGAATTGGTGGAATTACAAACGGTGAAGATGTATTGGAATATATGATTGCAGGAGCTTCTGCAGTGCAGGTAGGAACTGCAAATTATAGGGATCCCGGAATTGCAGAATCCATCATTGATGATCTAAAATCCTATCTTGAAAAAAATAATTACTCTTCAATTACAGAAATTGTGGGAAAAGTTGTCTGATAGATTTAATGAAAAATTATCAACAAATTATATATTTTTTATTTGTCATGGTAATCATGATTCATTCCTGTTCAAATTCACCCCGTTACAATCGCAATAAACCAAGACCGGGACAATCCACTAAAAATACAAAACCCAAAAAAAATCAGAAAGTTTTTTACGGAACAAGTTCTTATTATGGAAAGGATTTTCACGGAAAACTCACAGCTAATGGCGAGGTGTTCGATATGTATGGATTAACAGCAGCTCATAAAACATTACCGTTGAATACAATCATAAGGGTAACAAACAAGGCAAATGACAAATCCCTTATTTTAAGGGTAAATGATCGAGGTCCCTTCGTTGGAAATAGAATTTTAGATTGTTCGTATGGAGCAGCGCTGAAACTTGACTTTTTAAATCAAGGAATTACCGAAGTAAAAATTGAGGTCATCGAATGGGGTGACAATCAATATATGAAACATAAATAACTGACAGTGAAATATCACTTAATTATAAATCCACATGGCGGAGTAAAAACCGGTTTAAAAATACTTGAAAAAGTGAAGCCTTATTTTGAGGAAGCTAACGCTGAGTTGAATATCATTGAAACGGAATATGCCGGACATTCCCGGGATATTTCAAAAGAAGTTCCATTATCAGAATATTCAGGACTTTGCGCTATCGGCGGTGACGGAACTCTGCACGAAATGATAAATGGATTAATGACCCGTTCTGACGGGATGCGGATTCCCATTGGCCTTATAACCGGTGGAACAGGAAATTCTTTCATGCACGATGTGAATTGCCTGGACCCTGTAGAAGCTGTCCAAAGGATTCTAACTAAACGAGTAAGGAAAATTGATATTTTTAAGGCAGAGGCAGAAGGAGGACCGTATTACGGATTCAATATTGTAGGCTGGGGAATGCCCACGGATATAAACCTTTTGGCTGAAAAAATGCGATGGTTAGGCGGGCAGCGTTACAATATTGCATCTATTCTTGAAGTTTTGAAATTTAAAACCCGGCTTGCACGGATAGAAATTGACGGAAGGATTACCGTTGCTGATTTTGGTTTTGTAATGGGTTGTAATACAATGTACACAGGAAAAGGAATGAAAATGGCTCCTTTAGCCCAATTGGATGACGGTCTCATTGACCTTATTATAGTCCGAAAAGCAGGAAGATTGAAACTCCTGCGTATGTTTCCAAAAGTATTCACCGGCAAGCATATCGCTGATCCTATTGTGGAATACCGTCAGGTAAAGAAATTTTCTATTTTTCCCGAAGATCGAAACACATTAAATATTGATGGTGAAATGCTGGGAAGCACACCAGTAAAAGTTGAGGTAATGGAAAAAGAGATTGAGGTGTTGGTATGACAATCCAATAATGATAATATAAATTGGTTAATCATCCTTTTTAATTCATCCGCAAAATTCAGTACCTTCCCGACTAATTTTTTAACAAATGTCAATCAAATCAAGCAATAGAACTTTTGTAAATCTTTTAGGAATTCCCGGAATTCTTGCTCTTCTCTGGATGGGCGGACCACTCTTCGGGATTTTTATTGCCGTTGTCATTATTCTGGCGACAAGGGAATTTTTAGTCATGACCATTGTTGATTCTCAAAGTCTATTAAAGTGGTTAACATTTTCCGGAGGACTGGGATTTTGTTATTTTTTCTATTTTCTTCCAAATTTATCTTCGTTCCACATCTTACTTTTTCTTGGGTTGTTCGTAATCTTAAGTTTTTTCCTGGAAATATTTTACCAATCATCAAATCCCACTCAAAATTTAGCACTGAACTTTTTCTGCATATTTTATGTTGGTGCTTTACTAAGCACCCTGATTGGACTGCGTAATTTTGATACAGTTCACTCAACATATTTTACCTTAACGATGGTACTGTCCATTTGGAGTTGTGATTCCGCTGCTTTTTATTTTGGAAGCAAATGGGGAAAGAAAAAAATACTGCCTTCCATCAGTCCCAAAAAGTCATGGATTGGATGTATAGCCGGACTCATCAGCAGTTTTATAGTGTATGGAATTGCAAAATATTTTCAATTGCTTGATGTCACCGGTGAGGAAATGTGCATTCTTGCAATAATTTCAGGATTTTTTGGTCAGGCCGGCGATTTTGCAGAATCTCTGCTGAAACGAAATGCGGGAGTAAAAGACTCTGGAACCCTCCTGTTAGGTCATGGCGGTGTTCTTGACAGATTTGATTCACTCATGTTTGCGAGTCCCTTAACTTATTTTTATATCTATTTCTTTGTATCCGCAGGATATTAAAATGGAATGCCAGAACCCAGAAATCATGGAAATATCATGGACAAGTCATCCTGCGATTCTTTATAAAAAAAAGACAATATTTTCAGGAATCATCATCCTATTTTTTGGTTACATTGTGTTTATTAGTTTTCAAAGTTTATATTGGTCAATATTTTCTGTAATTATCTTAATTTTTTCCCTTAAACAATTTTATTTTCCGGTTCATTATTCAGTTTCAAATAAAGGAATTAAGAAAAAGTATATTTTGGGTGAAATATTCAGGGATTGGTCAGAAGTAAAACGGTTTTCCAAAAACAAAAGGGGAGGTATTCTGTACCGCCGATCTGAAAAGTCCTTTTTGGATCATTTTACCGGATTGGAATTGCAATTTGAAAACAATGCAGATAATGTGATTCGGACAATTGAATCAAAGATGAATAAAGCCAAATGAAATTGGGTGCATTAAAACATGCGTTTGCAATTCAATCAGAAACGGATGCAGTTTTCACTGAAGAGCAGAAAACCATTGTGGATAAGGTTTGCCGTGAAATTGCACGAAGACATTTAACAACTCCTGCACTCATATTTCTGGAGTCCTTTCGTCCTTTAAATTATATTGGTTCCCAAATAATGCACTTCTTTCACCCATTTATTTCCGCTGTTGTGAATGCTGATGGTTATCAACAATTTTCTAAATTCTTAGAATCCCGAAACAGTATAGATTATTTATTCAAAAGAATTGAGTTTTATGAAAAGGAATTTGAAAATCAGAAACCTAAAAATAAAAGTGGGGAGAATGAGTAACAAAAATTTAGAAAAAATAAATGTCATTTTAGCAACGGATTGCGGCAGTACCACGACCAAGGCAATCCTGATTCAAAAAATAGAAGGTCAGTTCAGGCAGACTCACAGGGGAGAAGCACCCACTTCCGTTGAAGAACCATTTGCGGATGTAACCGTTGGAGTCGTGAACTCTTTAACGGAAGTATCAGAATTGGCTGAAAGAAAATTGGTTGATGAAAATGGGAAGATCATTCAACCATCAACCGAACAATCCGGATGTGATATTTATATTTCCACTTCCAGCGCCGGTGGTGGATTGCAAATGATGGTTGCTGGAGTCATTGCAGAAATGACGGCAGCCAGTGCCAAACGTGCCGCTTTGGGGGCTGGTGCAATCGTCATGGATGTCATTGCTTCCAATGACAAGCGGAAACCTCATGACCGCATTCAGCGAATCCGTGAACTCCGTCCTGATATGATGTTATTGTCCGGCGGAACAGATGGCGGAACTCTGACACATATAATGGAAATCGCAGAGCTGATAGCTCCGGCAAAACCACAACCTCGGTTTGGTTCACAATACAATTTACCAATCATTTATGCCGGGAATAAAAATGCTCGGGACAATATCTCTAAATTATTTGAAGATGAATATGAGCTGACAATTGTTGACAATTTAAGACCCATTCTTGAAAGGGAGAACTTGGGACCGGCACGGGATGCCATTCATGATTTATTTCTGGAACACGTTATGGCACATGCGCCTGGATACAACAAACTGATGGAATGGACAGATGCACCCATTATGCCTACACCGGGGGCAGTGGGAAATATTCTTCAGACCATTGCCAAAAAACAAGGAATCAATGTTGTTGGTGTGGATATTGGAGGTGCAACTACAGACGTTTTCAGTGTATTTGACGGAACTTTTAATCGTACGGTAAGCGCTAATCTGGGAATGAGTTATTCTATTTCCAACGTATGTGCCGAAGCCACTATGCCCAATATTTTAAGATGGGTTCATATTGATATGGACGAACGAGAACTTCGTAATCGTGTGAAAAATAAAATGATCCGTCCTACAACCATTCCCCAAACAAAAGAAGCCTTGATATTTGAACAGGCAGTAGCAAGGGAAGCCTTACGACTGGCTTACAAACAGCATAAAGAATTCGCAACAACGTTAAAGGGAGTCCAACAACAACGGACAGTTGGCGATACATTTAGTCAGGAAACCGGAGGACAATCTATTGTTGACAATATGAAGTTAAACCTGCTGGTTGCTTCCGGTGGAGTCTTATCCCATGCTCCACGAATGCATCAGACTGCGATGATGCTGATTGATGCGTTTCAACCGGAAGGTATCACAACTTTGGCAAAAGACAGTATTTTTATGATGCCTCATTTGGGTGTTCTTGCTCAGGTTCATTCCCAAGCGGCAATGGAAGTATTTGAAAGAGATTGCTTGATCTATCTGGGGACTGTCGTATCACCAAAAGGAAATGGAAAAACAGGAAAACCGTGTTTTAACTACACAGTCAGGGGAAAAACTTTAAATGAATCCGGTACTTTAAATACAGGAGAATTAAAACTTTTACCTCTTGATATTGGAGAAACTGCGGACATAACTATTGAGCCGGTAAAAGGGTTTGATGCAGGTTCCGGACAGGGAAAACGATTATCCAAAACGGTAAGGGGCGGAACGGTCGGTCTTATTTTGGATGGAAGAGGAAGACCATTGAATCTTAAAAGTGATCAGTCACAATATAAATCCGTATTGAAACATTGGGTGGAAAGTTTAGAGTTATACCCGGAAACAGAAAAGACTGAGATAGAAAAGGCAAAACCACCACCTGAAGAAAAGGAGTCATCAAAAAAAGCACATGCCTACACACCGGGACTTACGGTCAGTCCCAGTATTAAAGTTAAGCGAAAGAGAACATTACCGGTGGAGGGAGATGTTTTGGTAAATGTAAATGATAGTATTGAAGCAACGCAGGTTGTAGCAGAAACCTTTATGTCCGGAGAGGTGATTCCCATCAATATATCCAATTTATTATCCCTGCCTCCAAAAGACATTCCGGAATGCATGGTGGTTAAAGTCGGTGATAAAATAACTGTTGGTGACTCACTTGCACAGACAAAAGGAATATTCGGGATGTTTAAAAATTCGTGTCAAAGCAAACATGCCGGCACCGTAGAAACAATATCCGAAATTACAGGTCAGGTTATTTTGAGGGGGACGCCTCATCCCGTGCAGGTAAAGGGATTTCTTCCCGGTAAAGTGATTCAGGTTTTGAAAAATCAGGGTGTCATAATCGAAGAAGAAGTATCTTTTATACAGGGTATTTTTGGGATTGGTGGGGAAACTTTTGGTGATTTAAAGACAGTGTGTACATCCCCTGACCAATTGTTAACTGACAATTTATTAACAGATGAATTAAAGGGAAAAATCATTGTTGGCGGTGGAAGAATGACTGCAGATGCTGTACAAAAAGCAAAGCAGATAGGAGTTGCAGGAATTATCTCTGGTGGAATTGATGATCAGGATTTAAAGGAAATACTTGGTTATGATCTGGGTGTTGCAATTACCGGTACGGAAAAATTAGGGATCACCGTTATCACGACAGAGGGATTCGGAAATATTGCTATGGCGGAACGAACATTCGATTTACTTAAATCAAGTGAAAATGCTCATGCATCCATAAACGGAGCCACTCAGATTAGGGCAGGCGTCATTCGTCCTGAAATCATTATTCGTATCGATGAAAAAGTTGAAAAATTAAAAAAAGATGAAAAACGGTTAACAGGAGTTTTGGATATAAACTGTCCTGTTCGTATTATTCGCGACCCATATTTTGGTCAAATCGGAAAAGTAAGCGCATTGCCTCCGGAACCTCAAATTCTTGAATCCGGTACGAAAACACGGGTATTACATGTGATTCTTGATAATAATGAAGAAGTGACCATTCCCAGGGCAAATGTTGAATTGATTGAAAGCTGACAGAATATTGAAAAATAAATTAATTTTCCTCATTATCCAAGTTATCCTTTTCGGGATGAACCTCATTCATCCAAGTTCCTTATCACCACCGGTTAATTTACAAATATCCGATCACCCCTGGGATCATGGAGACAAAATTGATATAAATTGGAACATCCCTGTTGAAATGCTTCCAGCCGTTAAAGAAATTCATATTTTGTTTTCAGAGTCCGGGAAAAATGATTTTCACTTATCTGCTGTTGTACCAGCTCAAAATAATTCCGTTACCATTGATAAATTAAAGGATGGAACTGATTATATTTTTAAATTGATTTCTGTAGGTTATTCCGGTGAGCGATCCGATGCTGTTATGAGTGAAATTGTAACTCCAGAAATGCAAGCTTTTGACGGTAACAGATTCTGGCTAAGCATTATAGTATTTTTGTTTTGCGGAGCTGTTATCTATTGGATCAATCATGCCCGTAAGGGGAAACCACTAAAAATTCGTAAAATCGCTGGTCTGGAAGCCGTTGATGAAGCCGTTGGAAGGGCTACTGAAATGGGACGATCCGTTTTATTCATTCCTGGAATTCAGGACATGAATGAAATTCAAACAATCGCAGGGATTACTGTTCTGTCTAGAGTAGCAAAAGTTGCAGCGGAATATGACGCAAAGGTGGAAGTCCCCACCAGTCGTTCTCTTGTAATGACAGCTGCAAGGGAAACGATTCAGGCGTCTTATTTATCTGCAGGTCGTCCGGATGCTTATAATCAGGATTTGATCTACTATGTCACAGATGAACAGTTTGGTTATGTGGCTTACGTGCAGGGAATGATGGTGAGGGATAAACCTGCTGCCTGTTTTTACATGGGCGCTTTTTTTGCAGAATCCCTATTGCTTGCGGAAACAGGAAATACCATTGGCGCAATTCAACTTGCGGGGACTGCTATGCCGGCACAACTTCCGTTTTTTGTCGCTGCCTGTGATTATACACTTATTGGTGAAGAATTTTTTGCTGCTTCCGCCTATTTATCCGGTGAAGCAGAGCAATTAGGAAGTCTTAAGGGTCAGGATTTTGGAAAAATTATTGTAGGATTCGGGATAATTGTCGGTGTGATTTTATCAACCATTGCATCTGCTTCGGGGAGTGAAACTACTATTGGACTTTTTTGTCAAACTGCAGTGGATTATTTAAAAAATGTCATTCTTGGTTAATGTAGATTGATGAAGAGAACCGTTCCATTATTGATTACAGCTATAGGCGGATTTGTTCTCGTGATTGCCTATTTTATTCCGGCGACACAGGGCTGGGGTGAATTCACAGCAATTTGGTTTGACATTCTTGCGGCAATTGCATTTATCCTCGGAGGAGGAAATCTTCTGAAGATTCACCTTAAAAAAGTATCAGATCAGGGAGAAGGATGGGCATATTCACTCATTACGCTTGTAGCATTTCTGGTTACTTTATGTTTTGGCTTATTTAAAATCGGTATCCATCCAAATCCCAACTATGTAGATTATGCATGGTCCGGTGAATACAGAGAAATGGGAGGTCCATTTTGGTGGTTATATGAATATGCTTTTAAACCGCTGACAGCAACCATGTTTTCCATGCTGGCATTTTATATTGCTTCTGCTGCATTCAGGGCTTTTAGAGCAAAAAATTTGGAAGCTATCCTACTTCTCGGAACTGCTTTCATCATTTTACTGGGCAGAACATTCGCAGGAGTATTTTTGACTTCCTGGTTTCCTGATGCAATCAGCGGACTCAGAATAGAGAACCTAACTGTGTACATTATGAGCGTATTTAATACAGCTGGGAATCGTGCCATTATGATTGGAATTGCCCTTGGAATTGCTTCAACTTCGTTAAAAGTGCTCCTTGGAGTGGATAGATCCTATTTAGGATCCGGTGAGGAATAGGGATGTTGAATAAATTAGCAAATTTAGATAAACGTTGGATATTCTTAATGATGTTCATCGCTGTATCTGTTCCCATTTTCATCATCGGGAAAACTGGAAAAACATTTCCGGAAGTCCCCAGTAAATTAGCTAAAGATACATTTGATGCGATTGAGGAGTTAAATGAAGGAGATCCGGTATTATTGTCGTTTGATTTTGACCCTGCCAGTGAAGGTGAATTAGGTCCAATGGCAACAGCATTTACCAAACATGTTTGTGAGAAAAAACTAAAAATTTATTTTATGGCATTATGGCCGGTTGGACCTCAAATGATAGATGACAATATTGATAAAGTAATCAAAGCAGACTTTCCTCATTTGGTTTACGGGAAGGATTACGTAAATCTTGGGTTTAAGTCAGGTAATGAAGGTGTAATTAAAGTGATCGTTACAGACATCAGGGAATTATACACCACTGATGATAAAGGTACAAATATTGATGATATTCCCATGATGAAACAGATTCACAGTGTTCAGGATTTTAAATTGATTGTGAACGTCAGCGCAGGTTATGCAGGGACCAAAGAATGGGTTCAGTATGCGGTAACCCCATATTCTGATAAAATTCAACTTGTCGCAGGTTGTACCGGTGTACAGGCACCCTTACTCTATCCTTACATCCCCGGGCAGTTGCGGGGACTTCTGGGCGCCATCAAAGGTGCCGCTGAATACGAGGCATTGGTCGTTGAAAATTATGGTGGGGAAAATCCTGATCCAAAATATCTGGAAGGTCAGCGGCGAATGGGTCCCCAACTGGTTGCACATATTTTTATCATCATACTTATCATCTTGGCAAATATCATTTATTTATCTGAGAAGAAAAGAGGAACACAATCGTGAATAAGGAAAAAATTATTTGGATTGTCGTCCTTCTTTTGGGATTACTTCTCATGGGAAGAAGTGTTTTCAGTAAACACGGAATGGGAACTGTTTTCGTGAAGAAAGTGGAAGTTAATTCCGAAAATCCGGATCCTGAAAAACGTTGGATAAAACACGAAAAAATTAATCCGAAAGTATATAATGAAGCTTTGGAATCAGACCCAAATCAAACTCAATTTACTTTCAGTTTATCCCGCACAATCGGTATTTGGGTCGCGGCATTTTTTACCCTGTTTATTTTCTCTTTTCTATATCGTGATAATCCCTTTTATAAAATTTCAGAATCTGTTGTCATTGGTGTTTCGGCGGCCTATTGGATGGTCGTTGGCTTCTGGACAGTCATTATTCCAAATTTAATCGGAAAAATATGGCCTGCAATGATTCAATCCTGGGCAATGCCCGGATTGTCACCGGAACGAGAGGAATTCTGGTATTTATACCTGATTCCTCTTATATTGGGAATTTTATTATTGATGCGCCTGTCCCCATCCGGAGCATGGCTCAGCAGATGGCCTCTGGCATTTATTATCGGAACAACTGCAGGGATGAGGTTGGTCGGTTTTCTGCATGCGGATTTTCTGAGCCAAATCAGTAATACTATTATTCCTGTTTGGGTGACAGATTCCGCCGGAAGATTTGATTTTTGGGAATCCCTCAGAAGTTTGATCATCGTACTGGGAGTATTGTGTGCAATCGTATATTTTTTCTTTTCAATTGAACATAAAGGTATTGTTGGCAAAACTGCTAAAGTCGGAATCTGGTGTCTCATGATTACATTTGGTGCCGCTTTTGGATATACGGTGATGGGAAGAATCGCACTCTTAGCTATCCGATTGGAATTTTTGATGGATGACTGGTTGTGGTTGATTGATCCCGGTCTAAAACGATTAGGCATGTAACGTTTAGTGATATAAAAAATATTCATATAAAAAATCTCTCCGTTTCCTATAAAGGGGAGAGTGATTATCTCGCTGTAGTTGATCATGGTTCGTTTACAATTCCCACCGGAAAAATAACGGCGATAATCGGGGAATCTGGAGGAGGAAAAACTCAAACCGGATTGGCACTGGCTGGTTTATTACCGGAATATGCTAAAGTGAATATCAATTCCAAACCTCCACTGGATAATTATGTCATCTCATTTGTATTTCAGGATCCCCTTAATGCATTGAATCCTATTATGAAAATCGGTTCCCAGATCAGAGAAGCCTTCCGGAAAAAGATTTCAAACAAACAAAAAAATCAAATTTTAATTCAATTATTGAATGATCTTGAGATTTCCGACCCTAAGAAAAGATTAACCCAGTATCCCCATGAACTTTCAGGTGGAATGAGACAACGAATATTAATTGCCATGGCATTAGCCCGGGATCCCGATATATTGATTGCAGATGAACCAGCAACAGCATTGGATATGAGAACTAAACATCATATCATTGAATTGTTAAAACGAATAGGAAAAAAATCAAAGAAAACTATAATTTATATTACCCACGATCTGGTTTCGGTTCGTGGATTTGCAGATAAAATTCTCATTATGTATGCCGGTAAAATTGTCGAATCAGGTCCTGCAAAAATGATTTTTGAAAATGCAAAACATCCTTATTCTCAAAGATTGATTGAATTGATGAATAAAAACGTGAACAATTTTGGTAAATTGGCTTATATCGAAGGACACCCTCCTCTATCGAATGATTTTCCTGAAGGGTGCAGGTTTCATCCCCGTTGCGGAATTGCAATCCCTTCATGTAAATCTGAAGAACCGGGATTAAATGGCTCTGATAATCATTGGTGGGCATGCCCCCATCAGGATTAACCATATTTTATATTGATAAAGTTGGAATAAATTTGTGGTGATTATTGTCTAAATAAATGACATCTTTTTCCGTTATATACTTAAGGCTATAAATATTTAACAAAACAAGGAAATATTATGAATAAAAAAGCACTTATCCTGTTGTCTATCATTTCCAATGTCAGTTTATGCATTAATTATCAAACACAAATTCAGCCTATTTTTTCTCAATATTGCACGGGATGTCACCCAAACAGCGGTGGGTTAAGTTTGACCAGTTATGACAATGTGATGGAAGGAGGAAACAGCGGAATGGTCATCGCTGTATATAATCATACCGGGAGTAATTTGTGGCAAAGAATTAATTCCGGAAATATGCCGCCGGAAGGAAATGATCTTTCACCAACACAGGTAGGTTTGATCGCTCAATGGATTAATGAAGGAGCACTACCTTATGAAGTGGATTATTCCGATATGGATTATGATGAAGATATTTATCCGATTTTTGAAGAAAGTTGTTCAAGCGGATACTGTCATGGAGGAGATGCAGGAGGTTTAACTTTATTAACCTATGATGAATTAATGGATGGAGGCAGTCATGGCGCTGTCGTCATTCCCGGAGACGGTCCGGGTAGCAACCTCATACAAAAATTATCCGCCGCTCCTCCGTTTGGAAACCAAATGCCGAATAACATGCCACCCTTACATCCTCTGACCATCGCCAAAATCAATACATGGATCAATGAAGGAGCAAACCCCAGCGGTCCTGAAATAATTGAATTAGTTATAAATCATAATGAAAATTGGAATATGGTGGGACTCCCTTTGATTATGGAAGATACAAGCCAAATGGGTGTGTATCCTGAATCAATTGAAAACACATTATATGAATTTATGGGGGCATATATTTGGGTGCAGGAGTTAGAAAATGGTGTTGGATATTGGTTGAGATTTGCCGAAAGCGGTGTTACAGTTATTAACGGAATTCCGATTTATGAATTGACATTGAATCTAAATGAAGGGTGGAATATGATATCTGGATTGTCTTTTTCTGTTGATATTGAGACTGGGATTTCTGATCCAAATGATATTCTCATTGTAGGAACTATATATGAATTTTTTAATGGATATGCAAATGCCACTCAATTAGAACCCGGCAGGGGATATATGATTCGGACACATAGTGCCGGGCAAATATATTTAAGTGCTGAAGAAAGGTCAGGAAATATATCTTATGAAGATGGTATTAATAAATTGAATTCCGGAACTCAAAAATTACCCACTACAAACAAAATTTCAATTAATGGATTTTCGCTATATTTTGGTGATAATTTATCCAGTGAAGAGATGATAAAATATTCTCTTCCTCCCAAACCTCCTCTTGGAGCTTTTGATGTTCGTTTTGAAGGGAATATGAAACTTTCCGAGCAAGGTGGGCAAATTGAGGTACAGTCACCAACAGAATTTTTAACGATTGAATGTCAAATCAATAATGGTGAACAATGGACACTCATCAACTCCAGAACCGGGGAAACATTTACTTTGGAAAATGGTCTTTCTATTGTCATTCCATCTGCTGACGAATTACAATTAGTTAAAAATACTGAAATTTTAATACCGGCCAATTTTTCCCTTCACCAGAATTTTCCAAATCCTTTTAATCCAAAAACAGTTATAAAATTTGACCTGTCTAATAATGGACACATTACCTTGTCCGTATTTAATGCTCAGGGTCAGTACATAAAAAATTTAATGGATGGAATTTTTACTGCTGGTACGTATTCCACATTGTGGGATGGGGAAGATACATACGGGTTTCCGGTACCATCGGGACTCTATTTTTATAAGCTGGAAACCGTTGAAAATTCTATCACGAAAAAGATGATACTGCTCAGATAATTACCTTTGTTAATTAAAATTTTGATTTAAAAAAATTAAGGGTATCTTTAAGAATGGTATTAATTTCAGGAGAAGGCTATTTATGAAAAAAACACCTTTAATTCATTTTATCATTTGGTTTTCATTTTCCTTTTGTGTTTTGCAAGGAGGACCAGAAAAATTTGTAATCCGCATTCAAGAACCCAGCGAAAGTCTGTTTTTTAAATACAGATCACCGGGATATGATATGTCTGCATACAAACCGGGGGAATATATGGATTTAGTGGTTGACCAAAATCTTTACAATGAAATTAAAAATGATGGTCATGTCGTAACCATAACCCAAACAGAATCTCAGTTAAAACAGAATTTGAGAGGAATCAGGGATTTGTATGGATATAGAAATTATGAGGAAACCTTAACAGAACTTCAGGATATTGCAGAACAGTACCCTGAGATATGTCAATTAGTTGATTTAGGAGATACATGGGGAAAAGAATATTCTGATGATGGTGACAATGATTATGATAATTATCACCATGAATCTTGGGGTTTGAAAGTTTCTGATAATGTAGAAATTGAAGAGGATGAACCGGGAACATTTTTCATGGGACTCCATCATTCCCGGGAACCAATCAGTGTTGAAGTTGTCATGGGAATATTGTACCACCTTTTGGATAATTATGGAACGGATCCTGAAATAACAGGATTTATTGATAATACTCAAATTTGGTTTATACCCATTGTTAATCCAAACGGACATCGAATTGTGACTGAAGAAATTGATTTATGGTGGCGGAAAAATATCCGAGATAACAACCAAAATGGACAATTTGATACATCTAATGATTACGGCTATGGCACAGATGGAGTTGACCCAAACCGTAATTACGGATTTCAATGGGGAGATGTTGGAACATCGGACAGTTATAATTCTCCTGTATATCACGGTCCCAATGCCTGGTCCGAACCTGAAATTGTAGCAATGAAAAATTTGTTGGAATCACATCACTTTGTTACTGGCATCACTTACCATAGTTATAGTGAATTGGTGCTTTTTCCATTTGGTTATGAAATGGGTGTTACAGCTCCGGATCATGATGCATTGGAAGAACTCGCCATAGAAATGGCATATACCATACCTGCCCAGAATGGTGGATTTTACACTCCACAGCAAAGTCTGGAATTGTATCCATGCATGGGAACAACCGATGATTATGCTTATGGAGTGCACTCCATTTTTTCATTCACAATTGAATTGGGAATTCAATTTATTCCACCTGCTGGACAGATTGATGAAATCGTCGAAAACAATCTTGAAGCATCTAAAATCCTCTTAAATCGGGTAAACCGCCAATCCATTACGGGTCTTATCACTAATTCGGAAACCAGTGATCCTGTTGTGGCTGAAGTGTATGTGGAAGGAATTGACAACATTGGAAATTTTAAATTTCCTTCTATGAGTGATTTAAATTTTGGCCGCTATTATCGTCTTTTACAGGAAGGAAATTATGATATAACTTTTTCTGCTGAAGGATATGAAACCGTAAATGCAAATGTTAATATTACTTCGAATCAGCAGACAATATTGAATATTTCAATGAATCCCGTAAATCTGGTAACCGTAACCGGGCAGGTAACAGACGGTTTTTCAGGACAACCCATCAATGAAGGGGAAGTCAATATTTTAGGAGAAGAAATTGTCTATACGGATGAAAACGGAAATTTTTCCTTACCTCCAGTATATGAAGGAATGTATATCATTCGTTCCATTTCTGATAATTATTCCACAGTGGAAATGCCCATTGAAATCAGCGTTGAAGACCATAATATAGAAATTGAAATGTACACATATTCCACAGAATCATTTGAATCTTCAACATTCAGCGATGAATGGTCAACAGACGGTGATAGTGATTGGTATTTTACAACAGAATCAGTATTTGATGGAATGTACTCCGTCCGGTCAGGTGAAATTGATGATAATCAAACTTCAAATTTATCTCTCAGTGTAGATGTTACTGCATATGGTTCAATCGGTTTTCATTACCGAGTTGCTTCAGAGTACAGTCCCTCTGGAAATTATTTTTATGATGGATTGGAATTTTATATTAATAATGAAATAATGGGACAATTTCAACCCACAACCGAAGGTGAAACTCCATGGTTATATATCTCTTATCCTGTTTCCCCGGGAGAATATACATTTACCTGGAGTTATGTGAAAGATGGTGGTGGCGGTTCAACGGATATGGAGGAAGACTGCAGTTGGATAGACGTTGTGGAATTTCCACCAACCAATAATAATAACCCACCTGTTGTCACTGTCTCTCCGGAATATTTGCTGGGATGGAATTTAGTCAGTTTGCCTGTGGTTTTGAGCGATACGGAAGCTGGAAATCTTTTTCCCAACTGGGTTGATAACACACTTTATTCTTTTGACGGTGAGTATATTCAGGAAAACTCATTAGAAATTGGAGCAGGGTATTGGATTCGTCTTGTAAACGAAGAACCAATTTCATTTACGGGATTTGAAAATAATGAAATGCAAATTACTGTCATGGAAGGCTGGAATATGATTGGGGGATTATCTTCCCAAATTGATATAAATGATGGGCTCATTGACAATGAAGAAATTCTTTTAATCCCCACATTATACGGTTTTATTGATGGTGGGTATGAAAATACAAATATGATTGATCCGGGATTTGGTTTCTGGATCCGAAGTCTTGAAGCTGGTGAAATTACATTAACAAATACACCCACTGCAGTTAACAGACAAATTCCAGATATTTCAATACAATTAAAAGAAGCAAACCACATTCAAATTAACGAAAGATCCCTTTATTTTGGAGTGGAGATCCCTGAAGAAATGGAAAAATGGTACAGTCTTCCTCCTTTATTTTCCGGGATAGTCAAGGACGTTCGATTTGAAAATGAAAGCTATTTTTCTGAAATTGGAGGTAAAATATTTATTTTAAATAATTCAGAAACTCAAAATATTTCATATAACATTTCCACTAATGAAAATTGGAGATATTCAAGACCAGATCATATCGAATCCCGAATTCTGAGCGGGAGTGGAAATTTTCAAGTTTCAGGGGATATCTCTCAGATTTATTTAGAAAAACTCCAATCTATTCCCGAAAAATTTTCAGTATATCCAAATTTCCCAAATCCCTTTAATAATGAAACCAGCATTTCATTTAGTATTCCCAACGAATCATTTGTTTCAATAAAAATATATAACATAAAAGGTGAACTGATTAAAACTTTAATGAATGAGCAAAAATTTCCGGGATTATATTCCTCTAAATGGAAAGGGATGGATAATCAGTCCAAGCAGGTTTCTAGCGGAACATACATTTTGGATGTTTCTGCAGGCGAGTATAGGAATATTTCAAAAATCGTATTACTAAAATAGAGGAAAGAATGAAAATAAAAAATATAGCTAATTTATTTTTGATTGCTAGTATCAGCATTTTAAACAGTTCTCCAATAACATCTCATTTGCTGGATAAGATTTCTACCACTCCCACTCAGGAATTTATCCGAATTTACATTGCTCTCAATGATGAATATAATTTTGAAAATATAAAGGATGATTTATCCAATTTAGATAAAAATGAACAGAGGGAATTAGTAATATCAAATCTTAAATCATTTTATGGAGTGTCTCAAAATGATATTCTCTTACATTTAGCATCATTGAAAAATGATGATTTGATCACTAATATAAAACCATTATGGATTACCAATGTAATTATTTGCGAAGCCACCGGAAATGCCATCAACGAATTGGCGGAAAGGGATGATATTCGTCGAATTGATTTTGATGAGTATCGCATTATTCTCCCTGACCAGACAGAAAATAATTCTGAAACCGGAAATCCTGATTCACGGGAAATTACTTGGAACGTAACTCTTGTCAACGCAGATGATGTGTGGGCTGAGGGATATACCGGCAATGGTGTCCTTGTTGCTGTCATTGATACAGGTGTGAACTACAATCATCAGGATTTAGCTGACCATGTTTGGAATGGAGGTGCATTTTACCCGCTTCATGGATATGATTTTCATAATAATGATAACAATCCCATGGATGATCACGGTCACGGAACGCATTGTGCAGGAACAGTTGCCGGTGATGGAACCTCCGGTTCTCAAACTGGAATAGCTCCTGATGCACAAATCATGGCGTTAAAAGTATTGGATAGTAGTGGTGGAGGATACGAATCCTCCAGTTGGGAGGCTATTGAATTTGCAGTGGAGCAAAATGTTGATATAATGAGCATTTCCCTGGGATGGATGCATTCATGGGGTCCGGATAGAGACAGTTGGAGAAATTCGATGAATGCCGCTTTATTTTCTGGACTAATTGCTTCTGTAGCAGCAGCTAATGCCGGAGAAGATTTAAGTGGAAATCCAATTCCGGATAATGTAGCCACACCAGGCGATATTCCTCCTCCCTGGCTCCATCCAGATCAAACATTAACCGGCGGACTTTCGGCTGTTACCTGCGTTGGTGCAACGAATAGTAATGATGTTATAGCTGGATTTTCAAGTCGTGGACCATCATCATGGGAAAATGTTGCACCATTCAATGACTATCCTTACAGTCCGGAAATGGGATTGTTTAGACCGGATGTCTCAGCTCCGGGAGTGAATATAAAATCTCTGGCTCATTATTCTGATACCGGTTATGAATCGGGATGGTCAGGAACGTCCATGGCTACACCATGTGTGGCAGGTATCATGGCATTGATGAAATCTAAAGACCCGAATATAACTCCATCACAGATCAGTGAAATTCTTGAAATGACCGCATTACATCTTGGTTCAGCTGGAAAAAACAATACTTACGGTTCCGGAAGGGTAGATGCTTTTGAAGCAGTGAATGAAGTATTCGGGGAACCGATACCTCCTTATCCTGCAGAAAATCCCGTTCCCGCTGATGATCAAATCAGTATATCACTGGATACCCAATTAAGATGGTCAAATGGCGGAGGAGCTGCATCTTATCTTGTGTTTATGGGTACAGATAATCCTCCAACAAATATGGTATTCGGTGAGTGGGTAGATTCTCCCATTTATATCCCTATGCAACTGGAATTTGAAACAGAATATTTCTGGCAGATCACATCCATAAATCAATATGGAGAGACTCAGGGAAACATCTGGTCATTTACAACAACAGGTCCCCCGGACGAAACCTATGAATCAGGAGATTTTTCACAATTTCCATGGGAATTTCAAGGATATGATATCAGTTGGCCCAACGAAGATCCCATAGAAGAATATACAATCACCGGAGAATTAGACAATATGAATTGGACGGTTACAAGCGAAGACAGCTACGGCGGTGTGTATTCCGCAAAATCTGCAGCAGTTAATCATAACCAAGCATCCACCATGTCCGTCACGATAACATCTCTGTTAGATGACTATATTGGGTTTCAATATCGTGTAGCTTCGGAATACAGTCCTTCCGGTAATTATTTTTACGACGGATTGATGTTTTTTATTGATGATGAGGTCATGGGATATTATCAACCTACCGGAGCCGGTGATACACCGTGGAGTTTTGTCAGTTACCCTGTTCCACAGGGAGAGCATACCTTTACCTGGGCTTTTGTAAAAGATGGCGGTGGTGGTTCTACTGATATGGAAGAAGACTGTGCTTGGATTGATGATATTTACTTTCCGGCTATGGATAATTCAACAGGAAATGTGACAGTGGAACTGATGGCAGATTGGAATATGGTCGGTTTACCGGTTGTGACCGAAGACCTTTCTTATTCCGCAGTTTTTCCCGGAGCTATAGAAAATACACTTTATTATTTCAGTCCGACGGGATATGTTCCTGTTACGGAATTGACACCCGGTGTGGGATACTGGTTACGATTTATTGAGGAAAATTCCCTAGAAATTCAGGGGCAGATCATCAATAATTTGTCCGTTACTTTAAATAATGACTGGAATCTCATCACCGGAATTTCCTCTGAAGTGGAGGTGGAAAATATAAACGATCCTCAAAACCTAATCGTTCCAAATACGATTTATGCTTATGGTTCATCAGGATATATTGCAAGTAACACTATTCAACCAGGAAAAGGATACTGGCTTCGTTCAAGTGGTGAGGGTGACATTCATTTTTCATCCAATTTAAGGTCTGGAAAAAAGAAGGAAATAACAGAACATTTATCTTGTAATACAATTACGATTAACGGAAATACATTGTATTTTGGAAATGAAATTTCTGATGAATATTTGCTCAGTTATTCCCTGCCGCCATTACCCCCCGAAGATGCATTCGATGTACGGTTTTCTGATAATATGAAATATTCAGCAAATGGGGGATGGATTTCTATTCACGGTATGAGTAAAACCAACAAAATTGAATATCATATCAAAAACTCCCAAGATAATTGGTCATTATCACTTCAAAATGGAGAGAATTTCAACCTGAACGGCGATGGAGATCTTTTTCTGGATGGAAATGTTTATAACTATTTTCTGAAAAAAATATCCTCAATTCCGGGATCTTTCGCAATAGTAAAAAGTTTTCCGAATCCTTTCAATCCTGTGACGACAATCACCTACACAATTCCTGAAGATTCGTATATTCAATTGGATGTGTTCTCCATCAAAGGAGAATTGATTCAACAGTTGGAAAATAGTTTCAAATTTCAAGGAAATTATACAGTTTCATGGGATGGAAAAGATATGATTGGCAATAGTGCAGGAAGTGGAATTTATATTGGAAAATTATCCACCGGAAAAGAAATCATTACCCATAAAATGCTATTGTTAAAATAATGGTTAAAAACTGAAAAATATTTTAAAATATAATGGAAATAAAATAGGGAAAATATGAGACTTACACTCAAAGTAATTTTAGCTTATACATTGTTAAATTCAAATATTTTTGGTTCTATTTTACAGATAAACCACGAATTATTTGAAATAAGTGTAAAAGAAAAAGGAATCAATCAAACCGAAATTGAATATTTATTTGGACAGTTTCATAGGACTGAAGTTGATATAAAGGGTGAAACTTATTCCGTTCTTAAACTGGGTCAAGAAGTAAATATCCAAACAAAAGGATTCCCTGCATTACCTAAAATAACCAGAAGCATCATTATTCCGGATGATATAAAAATGACCGTTAATGTCCTGGAATCTGAGTTTATTGAATATAATTTAAAAATAGCACCAGGGAAAGGCGTAATTGTCCGTCCAACAACCCCGGCTGATGTTCCATTTACTTTTTCCGATGTCTATCAACAAAACGAATATTATCCCGGTAAATTAACAGAATTGGGTGACCCTTATATTTTACGGGATTTTCGGGGACTTACTGTAACTTTTTTTCCATTTCAATATAATCCCGTAACTCAATCTCTGAAAGTTTATCATCATTTGGTTTTGGAAGTCATTCCTTCCGGACCGGGTGAAATAAATATAAAAAACAGAACAGTTAATGGATATAATAAACATTTTGAATCATTTTATGCCTCGCATTTTATTAATCACAATCCTTTGATGTATGAAACGGTAGATGAACGAGGGAGAATGATCGTTATTTCTTATGGTGATTTTTTTAATGCAATTCAACCCTTCGTTGATTGGAAAAATCAAAAGGGGATTCAATGTGATCTGTATGATGTGTACGAATTGGGAGCAAATGCCAATGGAATCAGGGAATTCATTCAGCAGGAATATGATTCAAGCGATGATTTGTGTTTTGTCCAACTGGTGGGTGATCATGCCCAGGTTCCTACAATCATGGTGTCCAACGGAGGAGGTGGTGGTTCCGATCCCAGTTATTCATTGCTGGAAGGGAATGACGATTATCCTGAGATTTTTGTAGGCCGTTTTTCAGCATCCAGCCTCAGCCAGGTTGAAACTCAAGTTGAGCGGTCCATACATTATGAAAGGGATATCATTGAAGGAAATTGGCTGCATAAAGGAATCGGAATCGGTTCCAATCAAGGTCCCGGCGATGATGGTGAATATGACAATGAACATCTTGATGTGATAAGGGAGAAATTGCTTAATTATACCTATACTGAAATTGATGCTGTCTATGATCCAAGCGGGACCGATCAACAGGGGATAAATGCCATCAACAATGGGCTAAGTATTATCAATTATACGGGACATGGATCAACAACCGCATGGGGCAACGGTGCATCACTCAATATAAATCAAGTGAATGGTCTGGAAAATGACTGGGAATTACCCCATGTTATTTCTGTGGGATGTGTGAATGGAGCATTTGAAAATACAACCTGTTTTGCGGAAGCATGGTTGAGAGCTACGAATGAAGATAACGGCTCCCCAACCGGTGCAGTTGCATTTTACGCCTCAACTGTCAACCAATACTGGAGTCAACCCATGAGGGCGCAGGATCATACCATGGATCTCCTTGTAGGATATGATTATTCAGCAAATCAGGCAATTGATCAAAAACATACAATAGGAGGTTTATGGTATAATGGTTCCTGCAATATGATGGATGTGTATGGGCAATCTGGAATTGATATGTTCCTCACATGGATCATTTTTGGAGATGCATCTCTCGTGGTGAGGACAAATATTCCTGAACCCATAAATGTGAGTCATACGGGGACTTTTTTAATCGGAACCAATACTTATTCTGTATCTACCGGTTTTTCCGATGCACTTGTTGCTCTTTCTAATGAGGGAGAATTATTAGCTTCCGGTTATACAGATGCTTCCGGAAGTGTTATTCTTGAATTATTGAACCCTCCCACTGATCCGGGGGAAATGACGTTGACCGTTACAGCATATGACCGAATCACAAATATTCAACCCATAACGGTCATTTCACCGGAGGGTCCTTACCTCATTGTAAATGATGTAACAACCACCACAAATGATGATTCAATTGTTGAATATGGTGAAAACGTATCAATTACAATCTCCGTTGAAAATATGGGGAATGATCCTGCAATGGATATAATGATTAATTTAGAAAGCGATGATCCATTTATAGAAATTACCAATGGAAATATTTTTATATATGCTATTGATGAAAATGAAACTTTAGTTATTGATGATGCATTTTCTGCCCAAATTTCAGAAAATGTACCTAATGAACAAAGTATTGAGATCCAAATTTCAATGATGACCGATAACAATAACTGGACATCAGATTTTACCATTACAGCTTTTGCCCCTGATTTATCAGTTAATTCTGTATCTATTGAAAACGATGATAACAGCAATGGTATTTTAGATGCAGGGGAATCAGCAGACCTTCAGGTAGTGTTGGAAAATTCCGGTGGTTCTGACCTGGATCCATTTACTCTAAATATTGAATCAGAAACACCTTTCGTAACAATCGTCAGTGGAACCGGAGTTACCGAAGGAATTGAAGAAGGTTCTCAATCATCTTTTAATTTCAGTATTCTGGTGGATGTAGATACTCCTCTGGGATACAATGCAGAATTTCTTTTAACC
Organism: uncultured bacterium; assembly: GCA_964518835.1. Lineage (GTDB taxonomy): Bacteria > Fidelibacterota > Marinisomatia > Marinisomatales > AB-629-J13 > AB-629-J13. The sequence goes on along the minus strand of CAZFKU010000001.1, from coordinate 41,295 downwards.
GGTACCAGCGAAATTGGATATGAATACAGTGAGTCTTTTGTTTTAAGTGTGGGACTTGTCCTGGAAGATTTTGAAACCGGAAATTTTTATCTCTATCCATGGGAATTCAGTGGCGATTCACCCTGGATCATAACGGAGGAATCTTTCGCAGGAACTTTTTCCGCAAAATCAGGAGAAATCTTTGATAATCAGAGCTCCGTTTTGTCTGTTACACTGGATGTGCTGGAAAACGGAGAGATAACATTTTATCGAAAAGTATCCTCATCACCCAATAATGACTATTTAAAATTTGATATTGACGATTCAGTCTTTGGTCAATGGTCAGGGAATATGGACTGGAGTTCCGTAGCATACCCTGTATCTGAAGGACAACACACATTTACATGGACCTACATAAAAGACGGCTGGGATTCTCAAGGAGAAGACAGTGGTTGGATTGATTATATTATTTTTCCAACTGTAGTTCCACCACAATTACCGGAATTGTACATAAGCACTCAATCGCTGAATACATCAGCATTGCCCGGAGAATCGGATACTGATTCATTCATCATAGAAAATACCGGAAGCGAAGAACTGAACTACACAATCACGCATTCTGCATCCGGAACACGGGATGAATTTGATATTCCTGACAGTCCCGATCAATACAATTGGAGTTACAATACCTTGACTGATATGGGTTGGATTGAATATGAAATAACTGAACCCAATATCACCATGAACAATTGGACACTCTCATTCAATTGGCAGACTGATTGGTGGCCTGCGGAAGGGTCGTTCTGGGTAACCTCCCCCAATGGAACCACTGCTGAGATCGCGAGTGCTCTGGAATCCGGGACTTATTCCATCACTTTAGACAGTTTTGCCGGAGAATCACTCCCGGGAACATGGACTCTCTGGATAGAAGATACATACGGAGACGGTGGACATCAAGCGTCCAACATCACCTTGTCGGTTGAATCGGCTGAACCGGAAAATAACTGGCTGACGGTTGATACATATTTCGGAATGATTCCACCAACCGAGTCCCAACATATCAACGTCATGTGTGATGCAGCTGATTTAATTGAAGGTGACTATTATGGCACCATCAATATTTATTCCAATGATCCTTATAATTCTGAAACCGCAGTCGAAGTATTCTTCACTGTTGGAGAAATTGTAAATGAAGTAACTATCCATATCATAAATGACTGGAACATGATCGGAATTCCCTTTGATTATGAAAATACAGAAGTTCAAAATATTTTCCCAAATTCAGTTGAAAATACCTTGTTTTCCTTTAGTGAAACCGGATATTCATCTGAATCCGAACTTCAATTAGGAACAGGTTATTGGCTGAGATTTGATGTAACTGAATCAATTGCAATGACTGGAACTCCTGTTGAAAATTTGTCTATTTCATTGATGGAAGGTTGGAATTTGATTTCAGGATATTCTTTTCCAATTCCTGTGGAAAATATAATTGATGCGGAAAATATTCTCGTTCCAAATACACTTTATGGATATTCTGAAAATGGATATTCACCTTCAAGTGTTGTAAATCCCGGATATGGGTATTGGATTCGAACCAGTGGTAGCGGCGAGATTCAATTATCCACGTCAAACCGGGTAAATAAAACAGTTCCATTTGATAATAAATTAAAAAATGCTAACCGGATTGTTTTAAATGGAATTCCCTTATTTTTCGGAATCCCAGTTAATGAAGAAGAAATAGTGTACTACAGTCTCCCTCCAAAACCACCATCAGGAGCAACCGACATCCGTTTTTCAGGAGACACCAAACTCTGCCAATCGAACGAATGTATGATTGATGTGATAAATAACGGACAACCATTAGAAATTGAATGTGAACTAAAAGATGGGAAAAGTTGGGAAATTCTAGATGAAAGTGAGAATGTATTTGAGTGCGAAGGTATTCAGGTGTTAAAAGTAGATAGTGAATCAGAAACCTTTGTATTGAGGAAATCCACCTCTTCCCACACTCCCACAGAGTTTGCTCTTTTTCCTGCACATCCCAACCCGTTTAATCCGGTAACGACAATTCGGTTTTCTGTTGGTGTAGGGACATTTGGATCAAACATCTCAACGCATACTACTAGTACGTCTTTACAGGTTTATGATATTACCGGAAAATTGGTTGAAATCCTTGTGGATAAACAACTCTCACCGGGGATTCACAGTGTTAAATGGAATGCAACCGGATTTCCAAGCGGAATGTATTTTATATTATTTGAAGGTAGCGGTAAAAGAATAATTCAGAAGGTTGTGTTAATGAAATAATAAGGCAATCATCCATGATTGTCTTTGTCATGCAGGATTAAATTGAATCCTTCTTTTTTCTACCTGGAGAGATGTACAATAAAATCCACACTCTCAAGTATCCATTTTAAAGGAATATTTCTCCCGTTCTTAATGTCCAATGAGTATAATCTTTTAATCTTTAATAAACTTGGATAAAATATGAAAAATACATTCTCACTTTTATTTGGAATTTCTTTAATATTTTCCGGTGAAAAAGTCATAGTCAATAACAGTAACCCTGGTGTTGAACTAATCTCTTCAAACCTTAGAAGGACTGTCCTGAATTTTGAAGGTGGAGATTTCACAAAATCCGCTATCACAATAAATGGAAAAGAATACTTTCATCTGGATTACCAGGGAGAACCAACTCTTCTTGAAACAGGAAATCCCCAACTGCCTAAAATGGTTCGCAGTATTATCATTCCTGATAATGCTAAAATGGAAATTAATATCCTTGAATCAGAATTTAAGGAATTTAATCTGGCAGTCGCTCCATCCAAAGGAAGCATCACACGGAATATAGACCCAAAAACGATCCCTTTCACTTTTTCCGAAGTTTACAAAACTGATGAATTCTATCCTGCAGAAATTGCGGAATTAGGTGATCCTTACATTATGAGAGATGTTCGGGGAATGACAGTTACTGCATTTCCATTCCAATATAATCCCGTAACCAACACATTGAGGGTTTATACAAAGATTGCAGTTGAGGTGATTGAAAATGGATTGGGGACACAAAATGTCAAAACACGTGAATCTTCTTCTATCAATAAACATTTTTCATCTCTTTATTCCGAACATTTTATCAATTATGACAGAACCCGTTATGATACGGTTGAAGAGCGGGGAAGAATGATCGTCATTGCTTATGGTGACTTTATGAGTTCTGTCCAGCCATATGTGGACTGGAAAAACCAGAAGGGAATCAAAACGGATTTATATGATGTGTATGAAATGGGTTCCAACTCAACAGGAATCAAAAATTTTATTCAATCCCAATATGACCAAAATAATGGACTTTGCTTTGTTCAATTGGTTGGAGATCATGCTCAGGTTCCAACCATTATGGTTTCAAATGGAGGAGGAGGCGGTTCAGATCCAAGTTTTTCCCTGTTGGAAGGGAACGATCCTTATCCTGAAATATTTGTCGGTAGATTTTCCGCATCCAGTCTTTCTCATGTCCAAACACAGGTGGAAAGGACCATCCATTATGAACGGGATATTGATAGTGGCGCATGGCTGCATAAAGGTTCGGGAATCGCTTCAAATCAAGGTCCCGGCGATGACGGAGAATACGACGATGATCACTCCGCTATTATCCGGGATAAATTACTGGATTACACCTATACATTTGTTGATGAAATTTACGATCCCAGCGGAACAGATCAACAGGGTATAAATGCCATTAATGATGGGCGTGGAATTATTAATTACACCGGTCATGGCTCGGAAACATCATGGGGGAATGGTGCTTCACTGAATATTACTCAGGTAAACAGTCTAACCAATGATGAGATGCTTCCTCATGTCATTTCTGTTGGGTGCGTGAATGGGGCATTTGAAAATACAACTTGTTTTGGTGAGGCATGGCTCAGGGCTACCAATAATTCTACAGGAAATCCAACAGGAGCAGTCGCTTTTTATGCTTCTACAGTAAATCAATACTGGAATGAACCTATGAGGGCACAGGATCATGCTATGGATTTACTTGTGGGATATAATTACTCTAATAATTCCCCTTTGGATAAAAAATATACTATCGGTGGACTTTGGTACAACGGATCATGCAATATGATGGATGTGTATTCCCAATCCGGTATAGATATGTTTTTAACCTGGATAATTTTTGGTGATGCATCATTAGATATCCGCTCTGAGACTCCATCACCTATTTCTGCTTCACATACTGGAACTTTATTCATTGGTGATGAAGGATATGAAGTATCAACAAACGTCACCGATGCCCTCGTTGCAGTATCGAACAATGGGACTTTATTGGGATCAGGATATACCGATGGATCAGGTAATGTCGTTTTGTTACTCTCACCACCTCCAGATGAACCGGGAGAATTGACTCTGACCATCACAGGATACAATCGAATAACAAAAGTCGATCCCATTTCTGTTGTCACTCCCAGCGGACCTTACATTGTTGTAGCAGATTATTCCGCTGAAACCAGCGATGATGATGTGGTTGAATTTGGTGAGGATGCGACCCTCTCTGTAACTTTGGAAAATATCGGAATTGAATCTGCTTCAAATGTTGTAGCTTCATTCAATTCGTTCGATCAATATGTTACCATAGAAAACGAGTCTTCGTCATTTGGAACCATTCCTCCAAATTCCAGTGAAACCGTATCCTCCGCATGCACCTTTTTTGTGTCTGAATCGGTTCCGAATAATCATAATATAAATTTCAATGTTTCCATTCAATCAAACACTGGTGAATGGGAAGAGAACATTATTGTAATGGCATATTCACCCATTGTAGAAGCAGATGGATTTTCTGTATCTAACGACAATAATGGTAATGGAAATTTAGATCCGGGAGAATCAGCATCATTGAATGTGACACTTAGAAATTCAGGTGGTGCAGACGCTCATAATGTGACTGCCATTTTATCATCAAGTCATCCCGGCATTACAATTTCCGGAAGTCAAAGTGAAGTTGGATCGCTTAACGATAATTCCACAGAGGTGGTTTCATATTCTGTGTCTGCTTCTCAAAGCATCCCATTGGGGCAAGGCGTTGTTTTTGATTTAGCAGTGACAGCAGACAATAATTATTACAACGGCAGTTCGTTTGTTGTCACAGTCGGATTAGCCCTGGAAGACTTTGAAAGTGGTGCATTTACTTCTTATCCATGGGAATTCTCCGGATATTCCATCCAATGGCCTGGAATCGATCCTGTGGAAGATTTCATTATCCTGGATACTTTGGAAAATGCAGAATGGGAAATAGAGAACGAAGATTCATATAGTGGATCATTCAGTGCAAAGTCAGCAGAACTTACCCATAATCAGGCATCAATCATGTATGTAACTATGGACGTGATTGAAGACGGTGAAATTAGCTTTTATTACCGTGTTGCCTGTGAATATAGTCCGTCAGGAGATTACTTTTATGACGGTCTAATTTTCTCCATTGACGGAGAGACAATGAATTGGTTACAGCCTGAAGGGAATGGACAGTCTCCCTGGACATTTACTTCCTTTCCCGTCTCTGCAGGTATGCGGACATTTTCTTGGGCTTTTGTGAAAGATAACAGCGATGGCAACACCTATATTGAAGAAGATGCCGCTTATGTGGATTACATCATCTTTCCTACTTCGGCTTCTTCCGGACCTTCAGAACTTGAGGTTACGGTAGATTACATGTCAGATTGGAATATGGTGGGACTTTCGGTTAATCTAGAAGAAACACATTATGAATCTCTGTTCCCCAATTCAATTCCAAATACCTTATATTCATTTAGTGAGGGCTACCTGGCTGATACACATTTGGAAACAGGAACCGGTTATTTGCTTCGTTTTTCTGAAGCTGCCCCGAATACATTGAATGGAATGCCTCTGGACAACCTTACAATTTCGTTGACAGAAAACTGGAATCTCATATCGGGAATTTCCTTTCCTCTTGATGTTAATACCGTCATTGATCTGGACAATCTTATTATTCCCGGTACGGTTTATGGATTTGAGGAGAATGGTTATGCATTAGCAGAAACCATTGAACCCGGTTACGGATATTGGCTCAGGAGTTCCGCTGATGGTGAAATTATGCTGTCTTCCTCTGCACCAGCAGGACGAACAAGGTCTGTACAACCTCCAAAAAGTTTCAATACAATTACAGTTGGAAATCAGCAACTGTATTTCGGGGAAAACCTGTCTGAAGAAAATTTGCTCAGTTATAGCTTACCTCCTAAACCTCCAATCGGAGCAAGTGACATTCGGTTTCCTGGAGATACCAAGCTATGCACATCTGACGAATGTGTAATTGAAATGATGCATGATGGACAACCTACAACTTTTGAATTCGATATAAAAAATAATGAAAAGTGGAAAATTGTTCCCGTCATTGCGAGTAAAACGCAGTGGAGCGAAGCAATCAATTTAATAGCTGACCAACTATTAACAATAGATTCAATTGCTGATCAGTTTATATTAAAAAAATCCACATCAGCCTCCACTCCAGCTGAGTTTTCACTTTTTCCTGCCTATCCCAATCCTTTTAATCCACAAACCACTATCTCATTTGGACTTCCGCTTGATTCTGATGTATCCATTTCGGTGTTTAACTTAATGGGACAAAAAGTATCCACTTTGGCTTCCGGTAATCTCCCTGCAGGAATTCATACCGTAAAATGGAATGGAATTTCTGATAATGGAGTTCATGTTTCCGCAGGTGTTTATCTTTATACCATTGAAACCGAAGAATTTCGGGAAATGAAAAAAATAATTTTGATGAAGTAAATAAGATTGCCAATCATGTCAATCAAAAAATTGTTCAATAATTCATTCATTCTTTTTTTATTTATAATTCCTGTTTTTCTATTTGGGGAGACTTCTCAAATTGATGATTTAGTTCAAAAAACTGAAAAGTGGTTTAAAAAGCATCCCGATTCCTACCCTCATTGGCTCACTCCGGAAGAGGCATCATCAGGAAATACAAACACCCGGGAATTTTATGAAACCGATCCTCCGGATGGACCCATTTATAATATATCTGAATTTGCTCCAATGGAAGGGGTTTTGATTCGGTATCCGTTTGGTATCTCCTATACGGTCATTGCAGAAATGGCTGAAGATATCTTGGTAACAACCATCGTTTCTTCAACCGGTCAGCAGAATTATGTGACCAACCAGTATAACTCAAATGGTGTAAATCTGAACAACTGCAATTTCCTCATTGCTCCGTCCAATTCCTATTGGACACGTGATTACGGTCCCTGGTACATCATTGATGGCAATAATGAGTTAGCCATTATCAATTTCCCATACAACCGTCCCCGTCCATTAGATAATGATATTCCAATCGAAATGGCAGATTTTCTGGGACTTGAATTGTACGGGATGAATGTCATCACTGCCGGCGGAAATTACATGACGGACGGGATGGGAATTGCGGCTTCATCAACCTTGGTTTTTGATGAAAATCCATCCCAGACCCAATATCAGATCAGAGATAAAATTGAAAATTATTTAGGCGTACCCGAATACCATGTCATTGAAGATCCAAATAATACCTATATCGACCATATAGACTGCTGGGCAAAATATCTGGATGTAGATAAAATTCTAATTCGATCTGTACAATCGAGTCATCCCCAGTACGATGAAATTGAAGAAGTTGTGGATTATTTTGAAAATCAGACCACAGGGTATAACACCTCTTATGAAATTTACAGAGTGTACACTCCCCAGAATCAGCCTTACTCAAATTCCATTATTTTAAATGATAAAGTGTTGGTCCCTCAAACCGGGTCATCCTGGGATGATGATGCCCTTGATGTTTATGAAGAAGCCATGCCCGGATACGAAATAGTAGGCGTAACTGGTAGTTGGGAGTCCACCGATGCCATGCATTGCAGGGCAAAAGGTATTGCGGACAGAGAAATGATCTTTATTTCACATACACCTGTAAATGGTGACGTGGAACCAACTGGGGAGGAAGGAATTGAAATTGAAGCGACATTAATTCCAATGGATGATGAAAATGTTTCCGACCTTTTTGCAGAAATAAGATATAAATATGATAATGGTATTTTTCAGACTTCCTCTCTTTATTGGAATAATGGGAATCAATTTTCCGGCTTTATTCCTGCATGTTCTGGGAATTGTGAAGTTTCGTATTACATTCAAAGTGTAAACAGTTCCGGCAATCTATATAATCATCCCTTCATTGGTGAATATGATCCCCATGTTTTTAACATGATTAATCCTGAAGTCCAAATTCCTGTTAACTACAGTGAAGACTGGAACTTGGTCGGTAATCCTGTAAATACATCAGATAATTTGGTTTTTGACCTCTTTCCGACCTCAACGGAAAATACGCTGTACAGTTTTGGTCCAAACGGATATGTACCCCAGTCAGAATTAGAACCGGGAACTGGATACTGGCTTCATTTTCAGGAGGATGGAATGACTTCAGTATCCGGACTTCCGATTTATGAACAATCCCTAACACTCAATGAAGGGTGGAATTTAATTTCCGGTATTTCCTCCACATTATCCACAACTCAAATTTCTGATCCTGAAAATATCCTGATTCCCAACACATTTTATGGATATGAACCGGGATCCGGATATATCAATTCTGACGAAATAATTCCCGGAAATGGGTATTGGGTGAGAACAAATTCAGAAGGTATTATTACCTTAAATGGTGAATCTTTCAGGACTATTCAATTTAATAATCTTACCCATAATGCTGACTGGATTTCCATAAATGGTGTAAAATTATTTTTAGATGTTTCCATACCGGAAGAAGACAGGGCATCCTACAGTCTTCCGCCAAAACCCATTGGCAGTGGAATAGACATCCGTTTTAAAGGAGATGTAGTTTATTGTGAAAATAAGGGGATTATTGAAATTCAGGCTGAAAAAGAATTTTTAAATATGGAATACCACATCTCCAATTCCTCAAATGAGTGGAGTTTGACCGATGTATCTAATGGAAGTGTTACGACAATTATGGGAATGGGACAGACTATAATAAATAATGTTCCCTTATTAAATATTGAAAAACAAACAAATCTCCCTGAAGAATTTATACTCTATCCAAATTTCCCTAATCCGTTCAATCCCACAACGTTAATCAGCTTTGATCTTTCAAATGATAAATTTATCTCATTGGATATTTTCGATATTTCTGGGCAATTTGTAAGAAATCTTGAAAAAGGGGTAAACCATCCGGGATATCACTCGGTGGAATGGAATGGAAAAGATTCTGCCGGAAACAATCTTCCTGCAGGAATATATTTCTACACTTTATCTTTTGAAAACAAAAAATATTCACATAAAATGGTACTATTGAAATAAAACAATTATTATGAAAATTTTTATCTTAATAAGTTTAATTTTATCTCTGAATGTTCTCATCGGTGAAAATTTATACGAAGTATATCAAAATGCAGGTCCCGGGAATGGATATGATAAATATATGGTTCTTGATCCCAATGTGATCTATACCGGCGGATTTGGTTCTTCAGTTTACTCGGTCTTTCTTGAAGGAAACGGCGCTGTGATTGATCTTCAAGGAGGCACCGGAATCTGGATGTCAGGGGATGAAACCAGTTCCCCTCCATTGGTCATTAAGGGATGCTCTATAATAAATGGCGGTTATTATGGTGTGAATTTTTCGGGATACGGAAATCATGAAATAATAGATTGCAACTTTATCAACGATGTGTGGGGAATTCAAGTTGGAGAACATACGTTCACAACAATTCGGAACTGCAACCTGATTGACAATACCTATGGACTTGCGATTATAGGATTAGATGCGGATGTGAATTTGGCTTATTGTAATGGGTGGGGAAATTCTGAAACCTACATGTCAAACTGTCCCGGCTGAGGGGACATTTGGGAACCGTGTGTTCCTTATCCAGGTACAGGAAATATTTTTGAGAATCCCCAATTTGTCAATCAAACTGATTTAGATTTCAGTTATAATCCTGACTCTCCCTGTATTGATTCAGGAGACCCTGAATCCATGGATCCAGACGGAACCGTAAGTGATATCGGAGCCAAATATTTTTCGCAGGATAATTCCTATTCAATGGACATTCTGGACGGCTGGAATATGGTTGGCATTTCCGTTGAAATTGAAAATTCATTCTATCAGGATATTTTTGAAAATACGATTGATAATTCATTGTTTTTTTTCAATGAAGATGGTGTGTATGAATTAGTAGAAAATTTACAACTTGGTATCGGATACTGGCTGAGGTTTGGAACACCATATCAGGCAAATATCAGTGGAACTATAATTAATTCTTTGACTATTAATCTTACAGAAGGGTGGAATCTGATTTCAGGAATTTCATTTTCATTGGATGTTGAGGAAATTGAAGACCCCGAAAATTTAATCATTCCCGGTACGATTTTCAAATTTGATGGAAATTATTCTTCGACTGAAAGCATTTTCCCGGGATTTGGATATTGGGTGAGGAGTAATGGATCTGGTCAAATTATCATGAATTATTTCGAATAAAAACTTGATATTTATCCTATTTAATCAATAATTATGAATTTTACCATTTATACCACAAATTGGTGTTCTTATTGTAAAGCGGCGAAACAGCTCCTAAGTTTACGGGGATTCGATTTCGAGGAAATTAATCTTGAGGAAAAAGAGATGAATAGAGAAGACTTGTACGATCTGACCAGAGGGAGGACAGTTCCTCAAATAATGATGGATGGGAAGCCAATAGGCGGATTTGAAGATCTCCAAAAATTGGATGCAGAAGGAAAATTGAACGCCAAGCTGGAGTCAGCGAATTAAAGTAATTTTGTGATTCTTCACATCTGATTCCGTTTCAATTATAAAATAATAAATTCCTGAGGGAGACTTATTCCCGTTCATATTGTGTCCATTCCAGGAAAGATGGTCATAAAATCCCGGACTTAATGTACCATCGAAAATTTCAGCAACTTTTCGTCCCAACAAATCTGTGACTGTTACTTTAAAATACTCTTCAACTTCAAGGAATAGGGTGAAACGAATTGTGTTTATAGTGGGATTAACCGAGGGAAATGGATTTGGGTAAACAGATGTGAACATAACATCACTCTGCGGTGATGATGTTCGAATTAAAAATCGGTGAATTCCATTTGAATTGTAGGTTTTATTGTCTCCTAAATCATAAGCATACACCTGCCAGTAATAAATAATATTTTCATCCATGGGATCAGTTGGTGTGTAAAAATTATCCGCTCCGTTGTAAACAAAAACCAGATTTTCTATATTCTTTCCTATTTCAAGAACATAGTACACGCTGTCCATAGGGTTGTTATCCTTTGATGGTAACCACGTAAATTCGGGAAATCTTCCAGATATACGGCTGTTAGTTTCTGGTGACTGCAGGAGAAAGGGTGCAGGAGGTGTATTGGCTGTTTCGATTTTTAATGAATAATCAAAATCAAAAGCGTTTTCATCCTCACTGACAATAACAGCATAAATCTCTTCTGCACTATTCAATGAATTATGAATAAATAATGAATCACCGGAAATTACTTCATAATCATCATTAAAGTATTTAACCACACCATGTAATCCAAATTCTGATGGTGATTGATCCAAAGTATCCAGCGTAACCAGAATGGGAGTTTCCGTATTTATTATTACATATTGACTAGCATATTGATTCAAGGATGTGCTTTGAACAAATTCCACTTCCCCATCAGAGTAATTGACTGTTCGATAAATATCTGGTCCATCTACCGGAAAATCTTCCGCTTCTTCATAACTGTACATTTCTGCGCTACTACCAGGGTTTGAAGACATGACCACATTAGCAACTGCCATCCCATTAAAAGCATCTCGAAATGACGCACCAATAGTTGCCAAACCATCATCAATTGCTTTAATACTGAAATCCGCATTCTGGCTGTTGGTGCTGACTCCTTCCTCAAATATTATTTTTATCATTTCCGGTCCACCTAAATGCTCATCAATATATTCAAAAAAAATCCATGAGCCATACCAATGGGTTCCCCCGGAATGATCCAAAGATTTCTGTGGTTCGTTGAACCATGAATTCATGTATTGATAATGGTCATTGATATCATCGTATATTTCTTCTTCCATCCATACTGCTGTTGATTCCAATAACCATGGCTCTTCATAACCATCATAACCATATTGAATTGCGTGTAAAAATTCATGCGCTGCTGTAACCTGGATACACTCTATTTCACTATTAGGAAAACCATCATAATTATTACGCATTGCCATGTAACTGGTGAGGGCGTTCTGTTCAATTACATTGGGAGAAAATTCATTATTCCCTGTATTGTTGGCTGTATATTCTGATTTGACATAACCATAGTATGATGAAGATAGTCGACGTACATACACATCGTAGTGGTTTGAACCACCGTAATCATAATCACCAGCGTAATTTTCTACCCAGGCGTCTCCCGGTGGTCTGATGTATCCCATTTCATTGATTTGTTTATCATACACATGAACAAAAGTCTCCGCCATCAATTCAATATAATCTGGTATGGAGTTGGAATTATAATCTGATTCATCCACTCCGTGATTTCCTTCTGTGGTATAATGAAAACGAAAAATCCCCGTGTCATAAGTTTGGTCCATCCCGCTTGCTTCTGACCTGAGTTCAAAAGTACGGTTTACTACAGTTTCGGAAAAATTAAATCCAATGGATTCGAGTTGATTTTGAGTTTCCTGTGGTAGTGAATGACCGTGAATACTGATTTCATGCAGGGCAGGGGTGAGATCTCTCCAATTATAATCTGTTCGAGTGGGTTGATTACCAAATGCATTTATTACTATATCTGCAGATTCAGTTAATGATTTATAGTTTTCCTTTGAGATCAATGGAGATATTAATATAATACTCAGAAGTAAAATCAATGTAAAGTGCTTAATTTTAATCTTTTGTAAACATAAAAAGGATGAATTACTAACCCTTTTCATCCTCTCTTTTTTTATTCTGCTTGATTCGGTAAAAGAAAGCCAGCCCCAGCATTCCCAGAACATAGAAAACAGCAAATATTGGTAATAATTCCCACATAGTCATTAAAGTTACAAATAAATCAGTCCGATTCAGTTATCTTCTTCTAATCTTTCTGATGAAATTTCATTATGATTATCAAAATATTTATCGTACACATAAGTTCCAAATAAAATTCCTATCCCCGCAGGTAATTCCCAATTCATGGAACTTTTTGAATCTTCCTGGAGAACACCTGCAATTGTAAAGGAAGTTCCTAAAACGTACCCAATTTTCGAAATAGTTTTGTCTTTCTCAGGAATGAATAATTCAGGTTTAGGTACTTCGGTAGTTGCAATTTGAATTTCCTGTTTAACAGTGGAATCCGTATGAACAATGATTGGCATCGGTGACCGAAGTGATAGAAAAAGCTGTTTCATGTCCGATCTTTGAAAAAACTCATGATTTTCGGGAGGATTCGATAATTTCAGAGATAATTGCACGGATTCTCCTATCTGGTCAAATTGAATCTCACGAATTAATTCTGTTTTGTTTAATGAAGGGAGGTTGCTGCTGTCAACTGAAGTATTTAAAAAAGTGACATAAAACCATCCCGTTTGGGCATACCATCCAGAAGCATTATTAAGGGAAATATCTGTGGAAAATCCAAATTCAAGGACCAAGCCGTTATCTTTTACCTGAAAATCCATATCCTGTAGAACGGATCGCTGAACCGGTTGCCCTATTAGGAATCCGGTTATTAGAATTAAAATAATTTTTTTCATTTTCTTCATAATTGGATAAAATCTTTCTAATAATTTAAACACAACTCCGTGAACAGAGTGAAATAGATGTTGTTCAATGAAAGGTGACACTTTAATTTCACTAAATTTTATGAGTGATTATATGCGAAAATGGACACCAATTTTATATTTATCACTCCTGTGTGCACAAGAAAAAAACAACATGACAGGAGCATTTGGAACGGTTACGATGGATGGAAAAATTTGGAATCAACTTGCCTTCCGTCCTGAGATACCGTTAGGAAAATTTGGTTTGGCTCTGGACCTGGTATTTTATTTTGATGAAAATGGTAATCTCCACAAGGATGAATGGGATTTTTCAGACGGGAATGCAATTAAAAATTCATTGATTGACAAAATCTACTATCTGAGGTACGGTTATCCTGGTGACCCCTTATTCGGAAAAATTGGAGCGTTGGACCTAGTTCAACTTGGTTACGGTATTTTGGTGGATGGGTATTCCAACTCCATTGAATATCCTCAAGTCAGAAAAACCGGTATGAATTTTGAATATTCAAAAGGATTGTATTCGTTCCAGGGATTTGTGAATGATTTCAAGGAAAACATTGGATTAGCAGGAATCAGGATGCAGACCACCGCACTCCTTGCATTTCCTGTGGGAATTTCCGCTGTTTTTGATCGCAATCAATATTTGGGATTGAAAGATTCCGATGGAGACGGTCGTCCCAATTTGGTGGATGATTTTCCGGATGATGAACAATTTTGGATAGACAGTGATCTAGATGGATTTGCAGATAATGATATTGAAAATGAATTTGACAGGGATGGAGATGGTCTTCCCGATATTGAAGGTGACTTAGAATCTATTCATCAATTTTGGGATAATCTTGGCAACGCAGTAGGTCAGGACTTTACTCAGGAAGCATTTTATGATTCTCTCCCGGATAATGAAATTTCTCTTCTTCCGGAACCATTAAATGTTAATGAAGATGCTGATCCGATTTCAGCGTTTTCAGTTGATGTGGGAATTCCTGTTATGGAAGAAGAAAATTTTTCACTCGTGATGTATGCACAATTCGCTAAAATGATAGGGGAAACCCGGGATCCGGAAACCGACAATACTGTTTCTCTGGGAAGCGGAATCATTCCCTTGGGACTTCGTGCAAAATTGGGTCCCGTCCACTGCATTTTAGAGTATAGAATGATTCCAAACGGAAAATTTGAATTTGGTTATTGGAATCGCAGTTATGAACTGGAACGGGCAACATTTTCACAAATAAGTGGTGGTAACACCAGTATTTCTACAAAAGAAAGTAAATTGGGAATAAGGGGAAAACAGAAAGGGCTTTATCTTGGAATTCAGTCCAATTTGCTTAGTTTAATCAATGCCAATATATCATTTCAAACTCTCAACGGTGATCAATGGAATAGGGAAAAAAATGAGTTTGAAAATGAGTCGAATCAGAATATTTTTGCTTCCCTTTCCATGAATAAACAAATTTCAAGATTGAGCAGAGCTGAATTATTTTATCAGCAAAAAAACGTTCCAAATCCATTTGAATTTGTATTTACTGAAAGCACCGTCATGGGATATCGTCTGGGGATCTCTATGGGGGACGGATTAGTGGTGAATTATATTTACAAGCGTATGTTCAGGGATACCAACGGAAACGGAACCATTGAAGATTCTGAATCCATTAATTTAACGGGAATTGAAACTAGTTTTAGTTTATAATTAATCACGTAAATACCTACAACTTCTCATTTTCATTTTCCGTAATTTTTCTTTCAAATTAAGATATAATTTATCAAATTGACGAGCCAAGACCTTCGTAACTCCTTCCTGGAATTTTTCAAAAATTATAACCATCAGTTTGTCCGTGGAGCTCCGGTAGTTCCGATCAATGATCCCACTTTGTTGTTCACAAATGCAGGAATGAATCAGTTTAAACCTGTCTTTCTGGATAAGGAAAAACCTGTTCACAATCGTGTGATGAACAGCCAGAAATGCATTCGTGTCAGTGGTAAACATAATGACCTTGAGGAAGTAGGATTGGATACATTTCACCATACATTTTTTGAAATGATGGGAAATTGGTCCTTTGGGGATTATTACAAGGAAGAAGCTATTTCCTGGGCCTGGAGATTATTGACAAAGGAATGGGAAATTGATAAAAACAGATTATGGGCAACGGTATATGAAACAGATGATGAATCATACAATCTCTGGAAAAAAGTTACGGATATTAATGAAAACAGAATTCTCAGATTTGGGAAAAAGTATAATTTCTGGGAAATGGGTGAAACAGGTCCCTGTGGTCCGTGTTCGGAAATTCATTATTTTATTGATGAGGGTATAGAGAATCAGGATCCCAACAAACTCAATATATCACCGGAATATTGGGAATTATGGAACTTGGTTTTTATACAACATAACCGAATAAACAAGGACGAATTGGTAGATCTATCTGAAAAACACATCGATACAGGGGCAGGGTTGGAAAGACTCACTGCGGTCATGCAGGGAAAGATAAATAATTATGACACTGATCTTTTTATGCCCATAATACAAAGTATTGAAGAATTAGCAGGAATATCTCCTGCTGAAAATCCGGTTCCTTACAGAGTCATCGCTGACCATATCCGGATGCTGTCCATTTCAATTTCTGATGGAGTTTTGCCTTCAAATGAAGGACGTGGTTATGTATTAAGAAGAATATTAAGACGGGCGGCACGGTTTGGTCGTCAACTGAAATTTGAAGAACCCTTTCTTGCGGAACTTGTTGAACCTGTGTGTTCCATTCTGGGTGAAACTTACACCGAACTGAATGATAAAAAATCCCATATTAAAAAAGTGATTCATTCCGAGGAAATATCATTTAATAATACCCTTGACAGGGGACTTTTACATTTCGAAAAAATACTTAGTTCTGTAACTTCAGATTCAATTCCCGGAAAGGATGCATTTAAATTATACGATACTTACGGATTCCCATTGGATTTAACCCAACTTCTCGCCAGGGAAAAGGGGATAAAGGTAGATATCGAAGCATTTAATATGGAAATGGACAAACAGAAAAAACGAGCCAGAACCCATAAAAAGTTTTCTGTCAATGAAGAAGATATTCAATGGCAGACAATATCAGAAGGGGAAGATTCCACTTTTCTCGGATATGAAACTCTGTCCTCCAATTCTGAAATTCGTAAAATATCCAGTAAGGATGATCAGACAATTCTCATTTTAGATCAAACCCCTTTTTATGCGGAATCCGGCGGACAAATTGGCGATACGGGAGTTATTGAAACTGAGAATCAAAAACTTAGGGTTGAAAATACAATCTCAGACAACAGTAATTCTATTTTACATATCTGTAAAGGAACGCTTTCTGATGATCAGTTAAAGAATAAAGTGAAGTGTATTGTTGACAGAGAAAGAAGACAGGCAATTCGGCTGAATCATACTGCAACTCATTTACTTCATTCCGCATTAAAAAAAGTATTGGGAGACCATGTGCACCAGGCTGGTTCACTTGTAGCTCCTGACTATTTACGTTTTGATTTGACTCATCACGAAAAGATAAATGCTTCTCAGCTAAAGGAGATTGAACAATTAGTGAACGAAGAAATATTGAAAAATAATTCCCTAAATGTTGAAATAAAACCGTTTGAAATCGCTCGAAATGAAGGAGTGGAAGCTTTGTTTGGAGAGAAATATGGTGATGAAGTGAGGGTTATTTCCGTTGGAAATTTTTCAAAGGAGTTATGTGGAGGAACTCATGTTAACCGAACAGGTGAAATTGGAATTTTTAAAATCACTGAGGAATCATCATTATCAGCAGGAGTCAGGCGAATTGCTGCAATAACAGGTAAAGAAGCGGTGAACTTCATCCAATATCAAAGTACACTTGTAAAAAATCTGACTCTAAAATTTAACTGTAGTTCTGACGAATTGAATTCACGTGTAGATCAAATTATTGATGAAAAAAAATCTTTAGAGAAAAAATTAAAGCAGAACAAAAAATCCCCTGAATTTGACTATTCCTCTCTGATTAAAAGTGGGGAAAAAATCGGAAAATCTTTATTGGTATCATCAATAATTGAGAATTCAACACTAAATGACCTGAAAATTTTAGGAGATTCACTGCAGAAAAAAATTCAATCAGGAATTGGTATTTTGGGAACTATTTCTGAAGAAAAACCTCAAATGGTTGTAATTGTAACCAAGGATCTTGTAAAGTCTGGATTACATGCAGGAAATATTTCGAAAGAAATTGGTAAAATCATAAATGGTGGTGGTGGTGGTAAACCCCACTTAGCAACTTCTGGTGGAAAAAATAAAGAAAATTTAGAATCTGCAATTACGCATGGATTACAATTAGCAAAAAAATTGATAATGGATACGTAAAATGAAAATAGTAAACTCCGGAAAAGAAATTCTTGTATATGTTCAAAAAGATGAACCTGTAATGAAGTCTCTCACATCAGTATGTGAAGATCTTGATATTCAAAATGGGCAAATATCTGGTATTGGCGCGGTGAAAGAAATAGAGTTAGGAACTTTTGATGTAAAATCAAAATCTTATTTTAAAAAACACTTATCTGATGTTTTTGAGCTTTTATCATTTCAAGGAAATATAACATTAAAGGAAAACAATCCATTTATCCATGCTCATATAACCATTGGAAAACATGATTTAGAAGTAAAAGGAGGACATCTATTTGAAATGGATGTTGCAGTTGTTGGTGAATTTATTATTCGCAAAATTGACACTAATATATTTAGACAATTAGATCAAAATATTGGATTACCGGTTTGGTGTACGGATAACTAATGGCAAGAACAGTTATAAATACAAAATGTGCTCCGACAGCGGTAGGGTCGTACAATCAAGGAATAGCCAGTAAAGGATTTATTTTTACCGCAGGGCAAATTCCACTGAATCCGGAAACAAACGAATTGATTGATGGTGATATTGATATGCAAATTGATCAAATCTTTCATAATCTGGACCAAGTTTGTAAAGCAGGAAACAGCGCTCTTATCAATGCTGTTAAACTTACCGTTTTTTTAACGGATCTTTCACTTGCTCCTCATGTAAATAAATCCATTGATCACTGGTTTGATTCTAAATCATTTCCCGCACGATCCATGGTTCAGGTAAGCAAATTACCCCTAAATTCAAAGATCGAAATTGAATGCATTGCAGTGCAGGATGAATAGCAGTTCCTCATGTATTTTAACAGGTATCGGATTAGTTTTCTCTATCAATATTATGAACGCTGAACCTGTGGATTCATTAGAGATCAAATCTCCTTCTGAAGCTGCAAAATATGCATTAATTTTTCCCGGTGTGGGACAATTTTACAATGGAAACTATTTTAAAGGTGGAATTCTCATCGGACTCGAAATTTACAGTCTCATTAAATTTAACGATTATCGTTTAGATGTAAAATGCGATAATGTGACCTCTGCAATTTCAAAGCGAAATAAATCTGCATGGTGGACATTTTTTATTTATTTTTATGGATTTATGGATGCAGTTGTAGAAGCACATTTAAAGCCCCATGAAACTGTCATGGAAACACCCATCAAGGATATCAATTCAGAAAAAACAGAATAACGGAAAAATATTATGGAAAAAAGAGAACATTGGGGATCTAAATTTGGATTTATTTTGGCTGCATCAGGATCAGCAGTGGGATTGGGAAATATTTGGAAATATCCATATATCGCAGGTGAGAACGGTGGGGGTGCATTTACTTTAATTTATTTACTGTGTATCCTGATTGTGGGAATGCCCATTGTCATTGGGGAAATTGTAATTGGTCGAAAAACTCAATTGAGTCCTGTAGGCGCTTTTGAAAAGTTAGCTCCTAATTCCTATTGGAAATGGGTAGGAGTGCTTGGGGTTTTGTCAGCTTTTGTAATTCTGGCATTTTACGGAGTTGTAGGAGGATGGACCTTACGTTACACTTTTTTGTCATTGACAGGAGGATTTTCAGAATTAGCGGGAAATCCTGATCTATCAGGAGCCGTCTTCGATAATTTTATCACCAACCCATGGAATCCATTATTCTGGCACATCATTTTTATGGGATTGTCCATTTGGGTCATCGTACATGGGATTAAAGGTGGAATTGAAAAATGGACAAAAGTAATGATGCCGATGATATTTTTCATTTTAATTGTTTTAGTTATTCGAGGTATCACCTTGCCAAATGCAAGTGCCGGATTTTCCTTTCTGTTCAAACCAAAATTTGAGGACATCACTGCTTCCAGCATCGTTTTGGCTCTGGGACATTCCTTTTTTACTCTGAGCCTGGGAATGGGAACCATGATCACCTACGGAAGCTATCTCAGAAAGGAACAAAACCTCCTCAATTCAGCAATTTGGATAGTCATTCTTGATACAGGGATTGCTCTCTTAGCCGGCTTGGCAATTTTTACAACTGTGTTTTCTGTAGGTGCTAATCCTCAACAGGGAGCGGGATTGATTTTTGTGGTATTACCAACCATTTTTCCTAAAATTGCAGGTGGTTTATTGTGGGGTACTCTCTTTTTCTTTTTATTATTTTTAGCAGCTCTCACATCTGCAATTTCAATTTTGGAAGTTGTAACAGCTTATTTCATTGATCAAAAAGGGTGGAGTAGGACTCGGGCTACAGTTGTGTTTGGAATTATCATTACCTTTGTGGGGATATTCTGTTCGTTGTCTATGGGAGATTTCACTGATTTTGCATTTATTTTTAAAATGACATTTTTTGACTTTATGGATTACCTATCAGCGAAATATATGTTACCCATTGGAGGAATGCTGACAGCCGTCTTCATTTTAAACCGTTGGGGAGTTCCAAACTTTTTAGAGGAATTTTTCTTAGGGATGACATCAAAAAAAATCTCTGTCCCTGCAGTAAAATTATTATTTGTAATTGCATCGCTTGTTGTGGGTTTAATCATATTAAATGAGATAATAGAAATATTTTTTGGTGCTCCGTTAATTGGTTAATCCATGATCATCGCCAGATTAATTAAACCAGAGACTTCCCTGTATGGAATGATTTCAAAACTATTTGCTCCTTTGATTATCATAGAAAAATTTGAGGTTATTTCATGGTTTGCTCCCTGGACAATCCTGGCAGCGGGAATGGCAGCAAAAGCAGGAATGGTTGACAGACATACATTCTGGGAATTTTCAGGATGGAATGAGGGAATGATCTCTTTGACTATTCTGATAATTGCAATGATTATACTAAAAATAAATAATCACAGCATTTTATTGGACAAAGATAAAATGGGTGTTATATCGGAGTGGGTTTTACGATGTATTTTTTTCTTAATCTGTTGGATTTTAGGATGGGGAATAACAGATATTTTATCGGGTTTAGGATATTTTCTCGGTTATCTACCTATGTTCTTTGGAATATTTCTTCTCTATTTCATCGAACTTGATGATAATACAATAACATTATTTCGCAGAAAAATTGGGGTTTTCTCCAGCATTTTATTTTTACTTTCCTGTTTTTGCGGATGGCTATTGGATGACCCTGTTCTGGCGACTGCATCTATAGTTATGGTACCTTTCACTTTGATATTGGCAGTTACGACTCATTCCCGGCATATACAACGATCACATATTTATCCACTTTTTATTATCATAGGTTTTGTTATTGCCAGACAGGGATGGTTTCTTTTTCCGGTATTGATTCTATTTTATTTATTGCGATTCTACAATTATTTTATCTATAAAAATATTTTTCCCGGTTTTGCTGTGGATCATTAACTCTATTAGGGATTTTGGGGACTGTTTGAATGATTCTTATTAAAGAAAATAAATGTGATTTTTGCGGATGCTGTGTGGGGGTTTGTCCGGTGAATTGCATTGAGTTAAAAGAAGCGGATATTGAAATAGATCATCCAGTCTGTATTGACTGTGATCTCTGTGTTTTTGTCTGTCCAATTGATGTTTTAATTACAGAAAATGAGTCTGAGCTCCAAACAGTTTGACTGCATCGTTGTGGGAGGAGGACCCGCCGGTACTACCTTTGCGGATATTGCGGCTCAAAACGGATTATCTGTACTTGTTTTGGAAAAGGACAGGGAAATAGGTGTTCCCGTTCGATGTGGAGAAGCAGTCAGTGATAAAGGGTTACGAATTTTTCATGATGTAGAACAGGAATGGATCAATGCAACGATCTCACGGATCCGCCTTGTAGCGCCAAACGAAACCGTCATCGAATTTGATTTAAAGGAATCTGGGTATATTTTAGACCGGAAAATATTTGATTCTGCACTGGCTCAAAAAGCAGCAGAAAACGGCGCTGTTATAAAGACAAAAGCATATGTGGATGGGCTAATATTTTATGAGGATAAAGTTGAAGGAGTTACAGGAACTTACTTAGGTGAACCGTTTCAGTTAAATGCTAAAATCGTTGTAGGTGCAGATGGGGTGGAAAGCAGAGTAGGACGGTGGGCAGGATTACCTACTCACGTGAAACTGAAAGATATGGAATCAGCTATCCAGGAAACAGTTACTGGAATTGATGTGGACAGTCATGTTTTTGAATTTCACTTATCCAGGAATTGGTCACCCGGCGGATATTTATGGGTTTTTCCAAAGGGAGACCGTTCAGCAAATATCGGATTGGCAATTTCCGGTCTCTATGCAAAAGAGGGAAAATCCGCTTATAAATACTTACAGGAATTTATGAATAGAAAATATCCAAATGGATCCACTCAAACCATGATTGCCGGAGGAGTTCCCGTTGCTAAAACAGTTAAGAAAATGGTGACAGATGGTTTAATGCTTGTTGGAGATGCGGCACATACGGTTAATCCCATGACCGGTGGAGGAATCATTCCGGGGATGCGAAGCGGATTACTGGCGGCAGAAACTGCGGTTTCAATCTTAAAATCAGGGCAGAATCCAACAATAAAACGACTCCAGAAATATGAAAAAGATTGGCATAAAATCGGTGGGAAAAACCATGAGAAATTCTATAGAATCAAGGAATCAATTTTTCGTTTTGAGGATAAAGATTTAATCAGAATTGCAGATGGAATTGCAAATGTCCCGGAAGAAAAGAGATCTTTGTTAAAATTATTTTCAATTGCAGTTGCCAAAAAACCTTCCCTGCTTTTTGATGTAGCACGATTATTCACAGGTCTCTGATGAAGAGAGCAGAACTGCTCAAAATACTGGATCTATCAGCTTTCATTGCCATTGATTTTGAGACTACGGGATTATCCAGGTTAACCGATCGAATTATCGAAGTAGCAGCTATCCTTTTTAAGGATGGAAAACCAACTGATTCCTTCGTTACACTGGTAAATCCGAAGATCCAAATTGCTGATGAAATTACCACGATAACCGGAATCACCAATGACATGGTAAGTGATGCTCCCACCGAATTGGAGATTGTAAATGATCTCCATTCATTTTTAGGTGAATATCCTTTGGTTGCACACAATATGAAATTTGATGAAGGATTTTTGAAGGAATTATTCGATCGCCATGATCTCCCTGAAAAATCGAATCAGTTATACGATACACTCCATTTAGCACGGGTGGCGATCTTTGACCAACCTACATACAATTTAGGATTTTTAGCAGAATTTTTTGATTTATCCTCTGCCGGTTCACACCGAGCAAAAAAAGATGCCGAAAATTGCGGAGAAATCTTCCTGAATCTCGTGGAAGAATCAGCGACTTATCCCTTGGAGGTTATCAGTAAGTGTGTATCCATTTTGAAAGGAAGAAACTATTTTAATACTTCATTATTTATCAACTTAGCTGACGCTCTGGTAAAACGAGAGAGCACCGCCACAGGAATAATACAATCTACATTAAATAGAACCAGCCAAAATAACCGTTTTGAACAGGAATCCAATGATTCTTTTTCCTTTCCTAAAGTCAAAGATATTTTTGGAAATAATGGCAAATTATCACAGATCATTTCCCGTTTCGAAAAAAGGGAAAGCCAGATACAATTCATTGATTTTATTGATGAAGTTTTCCAGAAAGATCGCACTATCGGTATCGTTGAAGCGGGTACAGGATTGGGAAAATCGTTTGGTTACCTGTATGAAGCGATGAAACACGTACATGAGAAGGATAAAAAATCACCGGTTGTGATCTCCTGCTATACAAAAAGTCTGCAGGATCAATTGTTTTACAAAGACCTTCCGGTATTGGCTAAAACTTTAGAAAATCAAGTTTCTGCAGTTAAATTGAAAGGCAGAGCAAATTACATTTGTCTTTCAAGATTAAATTGGCTTATAGGTGAAGCTGCCGGAATGTTAAGTGATGAGGAAGCGGCTCATTTACTTCCGCTGATTTTTTGGCTGAATTGGACGAATACCGGTGATCTGGAAGAATGCAGCGGTTTTACAAACAGCAGGAATTTCCGTGTACAAAAAATGATACAAAGTGAACCGGGATTCTGTACAACTCAGGTGTGTGTAAAGCATAATGGCTGTTTTTTAGGAAAAGTTCGCAAAAATTTATTTCAGACCGACATTATCATCGTTAATCATGCTTTGCTATTAAGTGATGTGGTTAATCCGGGACTACTTCCCTCTTTTGAAACATTAATAGTTGACGAAGCTCACAATTTGATTGATGCTGCTTATTCACAGTTCAGCCATAATATGGATTTTGCTTTTTTAAAATCAAGTTTATTGATATGCCAACCAAAATTCTCAGGGAACCGTCGTTGGAAAAACAGTTTAAAGTCGCTATATGAAAAGGTACCAAGATTAAAAAAGATTCTTTCTGACATTGATCAGTCTATTGATCTGGCGATAGATGCAGTTGATTTATTTTTTTCTCAGCTTTCCATGGAATACAAAAGTCGGTATTCAATCACCTCTCCTTATGTACAAAAGATAATCATTAATGATCTGAGGGAAGAATATCGAAATCTTCCCGGTGAACTCAACCAGGTTTATAAAACTTTAGAGTCCTGTGAAAAAAAGGTTACACAATTATGGAACACATTAGACAAATATGGCTCGGAAAAAGAAAAGATAGAAGACCTGATTTTGAGTACAAAACAGAAAGCAGAATCTCTTTCTGCAATAATTCATTCATTTAAATTTTTAACTTCAAATCAGGATGGGGAATGGGTGTACTGGCAGGAAGGAAATTTTCGTAATTCTTCGGGGAAAAACAGTTTACCTGAAATTTCTATCCATGCATCTCCCATTGATGTTGGTGTAATGCTGTCCGAGTATTTATTACCAAAAACTCAATCCATTATTCTAACATCTGCAACATTACAAGTGGAACATTCCTTTGACTATTTTTTAAACCGTTCCGGTATATCCAGACTCTATGATGTAAATACAAAGTTTTCGGTTTGTCCCAGCCCTTTTCTTTATCCGGAGCAGGTGAAATACCACCAATACTCAGGAGATCAATCCCTGGCTGACAATCCAATGGGAATTGCAGAAATTATATTAAAATGCCACAACCGATTGAAAAAGAAAATTTTAGTTCTATTCACTTCCTACAGTTCGCTGTCAAAAGTTACCCAATGTTTGCGAACATCGGAAGGGGGGAGGGATCTTCCAATTTTTTCCCAAACCCAGGCTTCTTCAAGATACGGATTACTCAAGGGAATGGCAAATTCTGAGAACGGAATATTAATGGGAACCAGTTCTTTCTGGGAAGGCATTGATTTATCAGGTGATATGCTGGAAATATTGATCATCGCAAAACTTCCTTTCCAAGTGCCGTCTGATCCCATTGTGAAAGCATACGGAGATAAATTAGCAGAAAAAAATATGAATTCTTTTATGAATTTCACCGTTCCGGAATGTGTTCTCAAATATCGGCAGGGATTTGGAAGACTCATTCGTACTTCTTATGATGAGGGAGTATTCATCGTATTGGACAATCGAATTGTCATCCAAAGGTACGGTCGGCAATTCCGTGATGCTATTCCGGTGGAAATGCAGATGTTTTCCACATTAGATAGTTTAATTTTGTGAACTATTGATTATCAAAATCTCGTCACCGTAATTCCTCCGCAGAAAATAAACCAATATTCATCACAACTCTCCCGCTACCCCTCTTAAAAAAGCTTGCCAACCCTTAGCTGGAGAGGAATTTTGGATGAGTTTTTTCTGCGTTATTGTTAGACAATCATCCTTGATTGTCTATTTCTTGCGTTGGTTGAATTATCTGACCCTTTCAAAGGTGCAAAAAAGTACCATTGAAAGGAGCTGTAGTTCTGAATAATCCCGATTCATCGGGATGTTATCGAAGCATAAAATACAGTTATCCTACTTCACTCTTCGATCCTTCTTCATCCCAATTCCCGAAACTATTCAGAGATACGTTTTTTTACCAGTTATATTGATAATTGTACCGTTTGGTTTTCATAAAATCATGGCAGTAAGTTTCCCGACTTAAAATTACTTATTTTCGACAATTAATACCCTCAAAATGAATACAATTGATTTATTAGATAAACTGAATATTAAAAAAACCAACTACGGAGCCTGTATCGGGGGAGAGGATTGGCTTGACACAAGCAATGGCAATAAAAATTCCTCAATAAATCCTGCAACGGAAGAAACCATAGCATCTGTATTTGAATGTGAACAATCTCATTATGAAACTGTAATAAAAGCCGCTCATGAATCTTTTTTAGAATGGCGTTCTGTTCCAGCTCCCGTGCGAGGTCAACTTGTGAGAGAAATGGGAGATGCATTGCGTGGGAAAAAAGATGAACTGGGCAGTCTCGTCTCCTTGGAAATGGGTAAAATCAAACAGGAAGGAGAAGGAGAAGTCCAGGAAATGATTGATATTGCAGATTTTTCTGTGGGGCAATCCCGGATGTTATATGGAAAAACCATGCATTCTGAACGACAGGATCACCGTATGTATGAACAATGGCATCCTTTGGGTGCTATTGGCGTAATCTCCGCATTTAATTTCCCTGTTGCAGTCTGGGCATGGAATGCATTCATTGCAGCTATAGCAGGAGATACGGTTGTGTGGAAACCATCAAGCAGTACACCGCTTACCGCAATTGCAGTTCAGAATATTTGCAATGATGTGCTTAAACGAAATGGATATAAAGGAATTTTTAATCTGGTGATCGGTAAAGGATCAACAATCGGTGAACAAATGCTTACTGATAAGCAGCTTCCGTTGATATCTTTTACCGGTTCAACGTTAATGGGAAGGCATGTTGCTGAAGTAGTTTCCAAACGATTCGGTAAGACAATACTTGAATTAGGCGGAAATAATGCCATAATCGTTGATGAAACCGCTGATTTAAACCTTGCCATACCTGCAATAGTATTCGGCGCTGTAGGGACTGCAGGACAGCGGTGTACATCCACACGGAGAGTAATTGTTCAATCAAATGTTGCTGATGAATTGATTGGCCGCCTTGTCAGTGCTTATTCACAAGTCAAAATTGGTGATCCTCGGTTGGAAGATATACTCATGGGACCGGTTGTTAATAAAGGCGCAGTGGAAACCTTTTCTACCGCAATTAGCCAAATCAGGGATTCCGGTGGTGAAATCCTTTGCGGAGGTCATCCAATAGATCGAGACGGGTATTTTATTGAACCCACAATCGCCCGTGTAAAAAATGACTGGGATATCGTTCAAAATGAAACATTTGCACCGATCCTTTACATTATTGAATTTGATGAACTGGAAG
The DNA here is from genome assembly GCA_964518835.1 of uncultured bacterium. Classification (GTDB taxonomy): domain Bacteria; phylum Fidelibacterota; class Marinisomatia; order Marinisomatales; family AB-629-J13; genus AB-629-J13. Next base: position 13,865 of record CAZFKU010000001.1, on the reverse strand, counting down.
AAGCATTATCCATGCATAATGCAGTACCTCAGGGGCTATCATCTTCGATCTTCACAACCAATATTCAAAATGCAGAACTATTTTTATCTTCAATAGGGAGTGACTGCGGAATTGCCAATGTGAATATCGGTACATCCGGTGCCGAAATTGGTGGAGCATTTGGCGGTGAGAAAGAAACAGGCGGAGGTCGGGAGTCCGGTTCTGATTCATGGAAACAATACATGCGTCGGCAAACCAACACAATAAATTGGAGCAGGGAACTTCCTCTTGCTCAAGGTATTAAATTTGATTTATCTAACTGAATAAGACGAAAGATTAAATAATGATCAATCCAAAAAACGTTCATACAACAATTGATAAATATATGCTGGCTGATGGGATGAAGCCAGTCGTTGATCTGGAAAAAAGCCATGGTTCCTGGCTTGTTGATTCTCGGGATGGCAAAGAATATTTAGATCTGTTTTCCATGTTTGCTTCCATGTCGGTAGGTTACAATCATCCCTACATTTTGGAACATGAGGATTTGATCACAAAAGCGGCACTGAATAAACCAACGAATTCAGATATTTATAGCACCCAAATGGCAGAATTTGTTGAAACAATGGGACGCATTGCCCAACCGGAATATTTACCCCATTCCTTTTATATTGAAGGCGGAGGTTTGGCCATTGAAAATGCACTGAAGACCGCATTTGATTGGAAAGTACGAAAAAATGTTGAAAATGGCCATGGGGAAAAAGGGAGTAAAATTATTCATTTCAAGGATTGTTTCCACGGAAGAACCGGATACACAATGTCTCTCACAGATTCACCTGACCCTCGAAAAACACTATATTTTCCTCAATTTGACTGGCCCAGAATTACCAATCCAAAAATTACTTTCCCATTATCTGAAAATCTTGAATTTGTACTTGAATCAGAAAAGAAGGCAGTTCATGAAATAAAAGAAGCATTTCAGCAGAATAAAAACGATATAGCCGCCATCATCATTGAACCCATTCAGGGTGAGGGAGGTGACAACCATTTCAGACCGGAATTCTTTAAAAAGCTGAAAACTCTTTCCCTTGAAAATGAAACCCTTCTCATTTATGATGAGGTGCAAACAGGAATTGGAATTACCGGAAAAATGTGGGCTCATCAATGTCCGTGTAAAACCGATTGTCATTCCTGTAATGGACATTGCGAAGAAAGGGAACCGGATATTATCGGATTTGGGAAAAAAACCCAGGTTTGTGGCATTTTTGCCGGAAAACGCATTGATGAAGTGGAAAAGAATGTATTCAATGAATCCAGTCGGTTGAATTCCACATGGGGAGGAAATGTGGTTGATATGGTTCGCATCTCTCTTTATTTACAGATCATTGAAAATGAAAATTTAGTTGAAAAAGCGGGAAAATCCGGTAATTATCTTGTGACTAAATTGAATGAAATTCAACAGAAGTATCCCGAATTGGTATCCAATGCAAGGGGACAGGGATTATTTGCAGCTTTTGATTTGCCAAACGGAGATTCCCGGGATAAATTAGCTGAATTGATAATGGAAGAGGGTGCTATTATACTCGGCTCTGGTGTGCGTTCCATCAGATTCAGACCTCATTTGAATATCACCAATGAGGAAATAGATCATGGGATAGAAATAATAATTCGAGCTTTACACCGAATGTGACCAGTATTTCGGGGAATTTATACATCGTTGCCACACCCATCGGAAATCTGAAGGATATAACGTACCGGGCAATTGACATATTAAAAAAAGTTTCGTTTATAGCAGCAGAGGATACAAGACATTCCGGAATATTATTATCTCATTTTAAAATTATAAAACCTCTGCTCACTTACTTTGAACACAATAAATTGAGACAAATTCCACGAATCATAAAAAGAATAAATAACGGGGAAGATTGCGCTTTGATCACCGATGCCGGAACTCCCGGGATTAGCGACCCTGCTTATAAACTGATCCGTAAAGCAATTGATGAAAATATTAAAGTTGAATCCATTCCGGGTCCAAGTGCTGTGGTTACTTCCCTGACTGCTTCGGGATTACCAACAGACAGATTCTTATTTGAAGGATTTTTACCACCGAAAAAAAATCGAAAATCAAGACTGGAACGAATAAAAAATGAAGAGGCCACACTCATTTTTTTTGAAAATCCAAACCGCCTTTTGCGGACGTTAAAGGATATTCATTTAAATTTGGGTGACCGACCGGCAGTCATCGCCCGGGAAATGACGAAAATTCATGAAGAATATATCCGAGGAACTGTTTCTCAACTAATTGCATATACTGAAAAGAACAAGCTAAAAGGGGAATGTGTCATTTTAATCGGAAAGGATAAAAAAAGTGTCTATTTCAATTAAACCTCGATTTATAACCTTCGAGGGAATTGACGGATGTGGGAAGTCCACACAGGCGAGACTCTTAAATGAATTTCTGTCGTCAAAAAAGATTCGATCAACTGTTGTCCGGGAACCGGGGGGAACACCCATTTCTGAAAAAATACGGGATATTCTGTTATCCAAAACCAATACATCCATGTCTTCCAGGACGGAAGCATTGCTGATGACTGCATCCAGAGCACAGTTAACAAAAGAGGTTATTATTCCGAAATTAGGATCAAGGCAATGGATAATCTCCGACCGTTTTTCAGATTCTACTTTAGCTTATCAGGGTGGTGGAAGAAATATGGACATTAATTGGTTAAAGACTTTAAATTTGTTTGCAACGTTTGAAATAATGCAGGATTTAACTTTTTTTCTGGATGTTCCGGCAGAACTGATCCCTCAACGAAAAACGGGATATTTAGACAGATTTGAAGAAGAAGGGTTAGCGTTTCTTAACGAAGTAAGAAACGCATATATCACATTAGCTGAAAATGAAAAGGAAAGAATTATATTGATTGATGGGACAAAAGAAATTAATTGGATCCATACATCAATAATAAACAGTATTGAAGAAAAAGGATTTTTAAATCATGATTAAAAAAATAAAATTAACCGCTCTCATTTTTGGAACACTTCTGCTTTTGACAGCAGAATCAACAACAAAATCAGATTATTACAGCGAAGTGGCTAAATCGCAAAAATTAATTATGGATGTGTACAAATATACGGTCAATAATTATGCGGATAAAATAAATCTGGAGGAATATACCCGATCCTCAATTAAAAATATGGTGGAGAGCCTGGATCCATATACCGTTTATATGGAAGAGGATGAACGACAAAGTATAGATTTGCTTACCAAGGGTAAATATGGAGGTGTAGGGATTCAAATATCCAAACGCCAGGGTGCATTAACTGTCATTGCACCCATTGATGATACACCAGCCCAACGTGCAGGAATTCAAAGTGCAGATGTGATCGCTAAAATTGATACCACCATTACAAAAGATTTATCCTCAACGGATGCGGCAAAGCTAATCCGTGGTAAAAAGGGTACCACAGTCATTTTACACATAAAACGTGTGGGATATGAAGAACTATTGGAGTTTCCCCTGGTTCGTGATGACATTAAAGTAAAAGACGTTGCCTGGTCAGGGATGATCGATGAAGACATCGGATACATTCGACTCACCCGGTTTTCAAAAAATTCAGCAGGAGAAACAAAGGAAGCTCTTAAGTCTCTGTTAAACCATAATCCTCAGGGTATTATTTTTGATTTGAGAGACAATCCAGGTGGACTTCTCCAGTCATCCATTGAAATTCTGGATATGCTTATTCCCAAAGGAGAATTACTGCTGTCCACAAAAGGAAGAATTAAGAAATCAAACCGGGAATTTTTATCACAAAAAGACCCTGTTTTACCAGAAAATGTAAAAGTTGCCATACTCATAAATAATGGGAGCGCCTCCGCAAGTGAAATTGTTTCCGGAACTGTTCAAGACCTGGACCGGGGAATTGTAATCGGCAGGAAATCCTTTGGAAAAGGACTGGTTCAAAGTGTATATGGATTGGATAAAAAAAGATCATTAAAATTGACCACAGCAAAGTATTTTATCCCCAGCGGAAGGCTCATTCAAAAAGAAGGTTATGTTGATATGGAAATAATTTCAGAAGTAAATGAAAAGGATTCTTTATTTTATACAACGAAAGGTCGCATCGTAAAAGGAAGCGGGGGCATAACACCGGATCTGGAAGTAGAGAAACCTGAATTCGGCCCCCTGACTACCGCCTGTTGGAGAAAAGGATTATTTTTCTCTTTTGTGCAACAGGAAAAAAATAAATACAATAACTTGGTAGAAGTAAATGAAAACAAGGAATTGTTACCAGAATTTTCTGATTTTATCCATTCCAAAGAATTAGAGATCACTCTGTCAGGTGAAAAACTGTTTGAGGATACTAAAGAAAAATTATTGGGAATAGATAGTACGAATGTGGAACTCCAGTCAGCCTTCAGTAAAATTGAACAATATTTTTCACAAAAAGAAGAAGATTTAATTATAGAAGAAGCTGTGGAAATTCGTCATCGGATCACTTTGGTATTCGCCAATCATTTTGATGGTGTGCAAGGAAAATTCAGGGAGTCCTTTAAACGGGATTCAGATGTGAGGGAAGCTATGGATTATTTGTCCGATGATCAGGCCTATGACCACATATTTTCCGTAGAAAATGTTTCTGAATGAAATCACATTAAATATTTTTTCATGTGTCAGCTATTATTAGATTTGCCAGCCCAAATCAGTACGAAATGGGGCGATTAGCTCAGTTGGTTAGAGCGCTACGTTGACATCGTAGAGGTCGGCAGTTCAACTCTGTCATCGCCCACTGAGATTTTAATTTAATTAATGGAAAATTTTATTACTTATCATTATTTTATTTAATTGAGCATTATATTTTGCTCATTCGATTATTTTTTATATTTATCCCTAGTTCATTTCTATTTTTTATTTTCAATAGTCATCTAATTCATGGAATCAATTACCATAACATTGCCGGATCAATCTACTAAAGAGTATTCATCAGGAATTTCTTCATTAGAAATCGCTGAAAGTATTGGTACTCGACTTGCAAAGGATTCAGTTGCAATAAAAGTAAATTCTGAACTGTATGATATAAATTATGAAATAACTGAGGATTCAACAGTTGAATTTATAACTTTAGATTCGGACCAAGGTCATGAGATACTGCTGCACAGCACTGCTCATCTCATGGCACAGGCGGTAAAGATTTTATTCCCAAAGGCAAAGGTCACAATCGGTCCGGCTATTGAAAATAGGTTTTTTTATGATTTTGATGTAGAAGTGCCATTTACAGAAAAAGACATCGAAATGATTGAAAATAAAATGAGGGAACTGGCATCACAAAACCAGACAGTAACCCGTCAGGAATTTACCAGAGAAGAAGCAGTTGAATTATTTACAAAAATGGATGAACCTTACAAGGTCGAAATCATTAACCAAATTGAATCCGATGATAAAATCTCTGCCTATCAGCAGGATTCTTTTATTGATTTATGTAGAGGTCCCCATGTCTCAAATACAGGAATGATAAAACATTTTAAATTGCTGGAATCATCCAGTGCCTATTGGCGGGGAGATGAAAAAAATAAAGTATTACAGCGAATTTATGGAACAGCATTTCACTCCAAAAAGAAATTAAAAACCTATTTACGCATGCTTGAGGAAGCAAAAAAAAGGGATCACAGGAAAATAGGGAAAGAACTAAAGTTATTCACGTTTGATGAAGAGGTGGGACCCGGACTTCCATTGTGGCTTCCAAATGGAACTGTTCTGGTTGATGAATTGGAGACATTAGCGAAAGAAACTGAGGAGAAAGCAGGATATATTCGAGTCAGGTCACCCCATTTAACAAAGGGAATTTTATACGAGCGGTCGGGACATCTGGAACATTACAAAGCGTCCATGTTTCCGGCAATGGAAATTGATGGTATAGAATATTTTGTAAAACCCATGAATTGCCCTCATCATCATAAAATCTATGCTTCCTCACCAAAAAGTTATCGGGACCTTCCTTTAAGAATGGCAGAATACGGCACTTGTTACCGCTACGAAAAATCAGGTCAGTTATTTGGATTAATGCGGGTTCGAAGTATGCAGATGAATGATGCTCACATTTATTGTACTGAAGAACAATTTCAGGATGAATTTTTAGCAGTCTGTAATCTATACCTTGAGTATTTTGAAATTTTCGGGATTGATAAATATCAAATGCGGTTCAGTGTCCATGATGCAGATGGATTAGGAAAAAAATATGTGGATGAACCTGCCTTATGGTTAAAGACCGAGGATGCTGTCCGCAAAGCACTGAAAAATGGAAAAATAGACTTTGTTGAAATTAAGGGGGAAGCAGCATTTTACGGTCCAAAAGTAGATGTTCAGGTGTGGAGTGCTATCGGAAAAGAATTTACTTTAGCGACAAATCAGGTTGACTTTGCAATTCCCAGGAGATTTGACTTGACCTATACTTCACCCGATGGCGAAGAGAAAACTCCAATTTGTATCCACCGGGCACCGCTCAGCACACACGAACGATTTACCGGTTTTCTCATTGAACATTTCGGTGGAAATTTTCCCTTGTGGCTGGCTCCGGTACAAGTATCCGTTTTACCTATTTCTGAAAAAACCGAGAAATATGCTGAGGGAATTTATGCTAAATTAAAAGAAATGGGAATTCGTGCCGAATTAAATAATAAACCGGATAAAATCGGAGCGAAAATTCGAGAAGCAGAATTATCAAAAATTAATGTGATGCTGATCATCGGTGAAAAGGAAAGTGAAAATGAGACGGTCACTGTGAGAAAAAGATTTGAAAAAGAACAGCTGGAAATGAAATTTCCAGAATTAAGTGAAATACTTTTAGATGAAATAAGCCAAAGGAGAAGAAGCCTATCGCAGACCTAACTGAAATTAAAGTGAATGAATTTATTGAAGCGGACAAAGTCCGGCTAATCGATAATGAAGGACAACAATTAGGGGTTGTTTCCCTTGAGGAAGCAATCAGCAATGCCGACAATGTTGGACTGGATTTAGTGGAAGTTGCTCCAAATGCAAAACCTCCCGTCTGTAAAATCCTGGATTTTGGTAAAATGAAATATGAAGCAAAAAAGAAAGAACACCAGAGTAAAAAGAAACAACATGTCATCAAAATTAAGGAATTAAGGATCAGACCAAGAATTGGTGAACATGATCTTGATAATAAATTAAATATGGGTAAAAAATTTTTAAAAGAAGGTTTTAAATTAAAAGTCACTATGATGTTTCGAGGAAGGGAAATGTCAAGGATTGATCTAGGTGAGGATGTTTTGAATAAAGTTTCAGAAATTCTCGGTGATGTAGCAATCCTTGAAAAACAGAGTCCCCTTGAAGGAAGACGAATAGTGATGATGTTTACGGGAAAGTAGGAGAATAAACATGCCAAAAATGAAAACCCGCCGTGGTGCCGCAAAACGGTTCAAAGTAACCGGGTCGGGAAAACTGCGACGGAATAAAGCAAACCATAGACACATGCTCATTAGACGAAGCAAGAGTGCTCGAAGAAAAATGCGTCAATCAGACCTTATATCTCCGGTAGATGCTCAAAAAGTTCGCCGAATGATCTGTGAATAAAGGAGTGTAAATATGCCAAGAGCAAACAGTTCTGTGCCCCGGCACAGACGACATCGAAAAGTAGTAAAGCAGGCAAAGGGCTACTATGGTGCCAGGAGTCGCAATTTCAAATCCGCCAAGGATGCTGTTTCCAAAGCCGGATTGTATGCATATCGGGACAGACGACAGAAAAAACGAATGTTTCGCCGATTATGGATCACTCGAATAAATGCGGCTGCACGGCTTCATAACCTGTCCTATTCAGCATTTATTGCACGCCTGAAGGACAAGGGAGTTGAATTAAACCGAAAAGTCCTTGCTGACATGGCGATGAATGATCCAAATGCATTTTCAAGACTGGTAGAACACGTCAAATAATAATGTCATTTGATTCGGATTTGAAGGCAGTTCAATCTGCCTTCAGAACCGCATTTAAATCTTCGGAATTGACTGACGGTGAGTTAGAATCTCTCCGGGTTCAATTTTTGGGAAGAAAAGGAGAAATAACCTCACTTTTCAACCAGATCACCACTGTGTCTAATGAAGAAAAACCCTTATTTGGAAAACGAATCAATGATCTTAAGCAGGAATGTCAAGCTCTCTACGATGATGCAAAAAAAGTAGTTTCAGCTAAAATCAGTGAGGAAAATGGTGAATATGCAGATTATTCTCTTCCCGGAATTCCTCATAAAATCGGGACAATTCATCCATTGGAATCCATTTTGGATGAAATAAAATCTATTTTTACATCCATTGGATTTTCTGTTGCTTACGGTCCAGAAATTGATGATGACTTTCATAATTTTGAAGCATTAAACATACCCAGGCACCATCCTGCACGTGATATGCAGGATACATTTTTTATAGACAAAAATACCGTTCTGCGCACCCATACCTCCAATGTGCAAATTCATCTGATGGAATCTATGAATCCACCGTTAAGATATATTGTTCCCGGAAGAGTGTTCCGTAATGAAGCTATCAGTTATAAAAGTTATTGTCTTTTTCACCAGGTAGAAGGATTATACATAAATGAGAATGTTTCCTTCTCGGAATTAAAAGGTACTTTGGAATATTTTATCCATTCTCTTTTTGGAAATGAGACCAAAATTCGTTTCAGACCCAGTTATTTTCCTTTCACAGAACCCAGCGCAGAAGTGGACCTGTGGAACGAAGAACGAAGTCAATGGATGGAAATATTGGGTTGTGGAATGGTTGATCCCCAAGTCTTGATCAATGTGGGCTACGACCCGAAAAAATGGGACGGATATGCTTTTGGTATGGGAATTGAACGCATGGCAATGCTGAAATACAAGATCAATGACATTCGTCTTTTTTATCAGGGTGACCTGAGATTTCTGGAACAATTCTGATGAAAATCAGTGTTCACTGGCTCAGAAAATTTGTAGATATCCCTGAAACAACTGAAGAATTAGCAGAAATGTTGACTATGCTGGGATTTGAAGCTGAAATTCCTGAGTCAAATTGGGAGAATAAAAATATCGTTTCAGCCAGAGTTTTGGAATGTATTCCACATCCCAATGCAGATAAATTGAAATTATGTCAAATAGATGATGGGGATGGAGATAAACAAGTTGTATGCGGTGCACCGAATGTAGATACCGGACAAACTGTAGCTTACGCAAGGATAGGAACTAATTTTTCAAACGGATTTAAAATAAAAAAAATGAAAATCCGTGGAGAAGAAAGTGCAGGAATGATCTGTTCTGAAAGAGAATTGGGAATTTCTGATGAACATGAAGGAATTATGGTATTGGATGAAAATATTGATCCCGGACTACAACTTTCCAAATGTATCTCTCCTTTTTTGGAAACACTTGAATTGGACATTACTCCCAACCGCCCGGATTCCATGTCTCATTTGGGAATTGCCCGGGAGATTGCTGCCAAATGTAATAGAAAACTGAAATCAATTCCTGTTAAGGTCACAAATTCTCAATCGCAATATAAAATCAACATTTCACTGGAAAATGACAAAGGTTGTCCCAGATATATTGCAGGAGTCATGAAAAATATAAAAATGGGAAATTCTCCATCATGGTTGGCTGAATCATTGATTTCTGCAGGTATGAGACCCATAAACAGTCTGGTAGATATTTCCAATTATGTACTTCTTGAAATGGGACATCCAACACATATATTCGATTTAAAATATTTTCCTGATAATAAGGTCTCAGTACGCAATGCAAACTCCGGAGAAAAAATCACTACACTGGATGGACAGGAATGTAAACTAATCCAAGACCATTTACTCATTACGAATGGTAAAGACCCAGTAGCTCTGGCAGGCATTATGGGTGGAGAAAAATCCGCAGTATCCAATGAGACAAATTCCATATTGATCGAATCGGCGTATTTTGATCCTGTTTCAATTCGGAAGGGAGCAAAAAATCTTGGAATGAGTACAGAATCTTCCAAACGATTTGAAAGAGGCGCTGATCCAAATGGATGTGTAACTGCTTTTTGGCGAGTGGTAGAATTAGTGAATGAACTCTGCGGTGGGGAACTGGTCTCAAAAATGACAGATGCTTACCCAGAAAAAATTAATCAACCTGAAATACTGTTAGATTCTGAACGAATAAACAGATTATCAGGAATTAACATTCCTGAAAGATTTACAAAAACCGTATTAACCGCATTGAGTGTGAAAATGAAATCAAACGGAAAGGGAAGATGGACATGTATTCCACCATCTTTTCGTCCGGACTTAACACGGGAAATTGATCTTATTGAAGAAATAATTCGAGTGTACGGATATGATAAAATCCCCAGCGGATCTTCATATACCGGTACCTTAAATTCTGAGGTTCAAGATCCCCACCGTGAAACAAAGAACATTCAGAACATGCTAAAAGGATTGGGATATAACCAATGTTACTCCAATACCCTGCAATCTGAAATAATTTCCCGATGTAATGGTGACCCAGTCAAAGTGATGAATCCCCAAAGTGATAAGATGACCCATTTACGCACATCCCTGATTCCGGGATTGCTTGAAACCTTGGGGTATAATGTAAATAATGGCAGGGGAGATATACAGTTATTTGAAATGGGATCGGTACATTTTGATGACGGACAAACCAGTTTAGAAAAAATGGCAGTGAGCGGAATTGTGTATGGTTCGGCTTTTTCTGAAACCATTCATAATGATGGTAGTTCTCATTCAATTTTCACTATTAAAGGCCATATTGAAACATTAATGAGGAGTATATTTAAGAGGGGCATAAAAATAAAGCGTGAAGATGATGGTTTATTTACTCCCGGATTTTCTATCACTCATAAAAAAACAATGCTTGGGAAATTTGGAAAGATTTCGGATAACGTTCTTAAAAATGATTTGGAAATAGACCTTTGGGAAGTTTTTGGATTTGAACTGCTGACAAACCCTCTGCTGAATCAAATGGAAAAAATTACCCAATATACTCCTGTTTCAAAATACCCAAAGATTGAAAGGGAGTTGAATTTTATACTTCCTAATACCCTGGATTCAGGGGAAATAATAACCTTAATAAAAAAATCAGGTAAAGGATTGATAAAAAGTTTAAATCCCGTAAATTTGTACAGACATGAATCACTGGGAAACGATAAAAAGAGCATGGTTTTCAAAATGATTTTTCAAAGTGAATCTAAAACACTTGAGGATAGTGAGGTCAATTCAATCATTGATCAAATCATTAAAAAAGTAACATCGCAGTTTAAAGCGGAATTAAGAGCATGAGTGAGTTTGAAATTCTTGATATCCTTGAAGATAAGGTAAAACACCTTGTGACAGACCTTAAAAATGCAAGAAAGTTCTCTCAATCAACAGAATCCGGAACACTTGATCTCAACGATAAATTGGCAAAAATTGAGTTGAAGGTCAAAAAACTTCTCTCTATATTAGAACAGGCATAAGGTTATGGATGACGATCAAAAATCCCTGGTTCGTGTCAGTATTTTTGGACATGAATATACAGTCAAGGCACCGGCTGATCCCGAATATATCAAGGAAGTAGCGGAATACGTCAGCAACAGAATGAAAGAAGTGGAAAAAGGATTAGCCTCTGATCAATCTACCTCACGGATTGCCATTTTAACTGCTATGAATATTGCTGATGAATTATTCTCCAAGAAAAAATCATCATCCATAAATACGGATGATATTGAAGACCGGATTCAGTCTCTGGTTGATTACATAGACGAAACCCTGGTTTAGTTACTTAAATTCTTGTCCATGGTTCAAATCCTTTCCGGAAAAGAAGTAAGCCGGAAGGTTTATTCAAATTTAATTCCCCGCATTGATTCTTTAAAAAGTCAGGGTATCACTCCCGGACTTGCAGTTATTTTGGTGGGAGAGAATCCTGCTTCTAAAATTTACGTTAATTCAAAAACCAGGAAATTTGAATCGCTTGGGTTACATTCAAAAACGATTCATCTTGAAAAATCCATTGATGAAGCAGAATTAATCTCGAAGATTCAAACCTTGAACCATGATAGAGAAATACATGGCATCTTAATACAACTTCCGCTCCCAAAACAGATGAACGATTTGAAAATTATACAGTTGGTTTCACCTGAAAAAGATGTGGATGGATTCCATCCTGAAAATGTTGGTTTACTTTCAATTGGACATCCACGATTCATCTCATGTACTCCAAAGGGGATCATGAGGATATTTGAACATTATGATATAGATCTTAACGGAAAACATATAGTGGTTTTAGGAAGGAGTAATATTGTGGGGAGACCCATTTCTTTGCTCACAAGTATGAAGAAAACGAGAGCAAATGCTACAACGACAGTCTGTCATTCAGGAACGAAAAATATCCGGGATTTCACTTCATCTGCGGATGTGGTGATTTCTGCTTTGGGAGTTCCGGGATTTTTAACAGGAAATATGCTGAAAAAAGGAGCAGTAGTTGTTGATGTAGGAATTAACAGGGTAGAAGCAGAAAACGAAAAAGGATATCGGCTGGTAGGAGATGCGGATTGGGTTTCAATTCAGGATAAAGTGTCCGCAGCTACACCTGTACCTGGTGGAGTGGGACCCATGACCATCGCCATGCTGGTTGAAAATACTGTGGAATCTGCTGAACGAATTATAGTCAATTCCTGAACAAAATATTTAAATTTAAACCTTCAATGCGCCCGTAGTTCAATGGATAGAATAAAGGATTCCGGTTCCTTAGATAGGGGTTCAACTCCCTTCGGGCGTACAATTATTAATTGACCTGCTGAATTTTTGAAAAAACAGCAGTTAGAACAATTTATGAATCACGCTTTTTCTGAAGCGGAAAAGGCCTACCGTGTTGATGAAGTTCCCGTTGGTTCTGTCGTAGTGCATGAAAACAGGATCATCGGGAAAGGGTATAATCAATGTGAACGATTATCAGACCCTACGGCTCATGCAGAAATGATCGCCATTACTGCTGCAGCAAATACATTGGAAGACTGGCGGTTGGAAGAGGGTGTTTTATTCGTAACGAAAGAGCCTTGCGCCATGTGTGCCGGTGCAATCCTGAACAGTCGTCTTAAAATGGTCGTGTTCGGGTGCTATGACAATGATGCAGGATTCTGCGGATCAGTTTATAATTTGTGCGGAGATCCTGTTTTAAATAACAGTGTTATTGTAAAAGGCGGGATCCTGGAGGATAAATGCAGGGGAATTCTAAGTGATTACTTTTTAGAGAAACGAAATTGATTAATTTAATTCAATATTAATTGTCTGAATCATCCATTTCAATTTCCACCGCATGTGACTTTTTAGACAACTGATCAATGATGATCTGGGATCTCTGATTGATGTATTTCATGAATTCATTCACACTGACCTTCCAATAGTTATCATCAGATTTTTCTGCAAAATTATCCTCTGCTTTCAAATGGAGAGATTTGGCTTTTTTCTGAATTACATTCAATTCAGTTTCTACTAAATGATTTAATTTATATTCATTATCACTCATGGGAATATCCTCTTTTGGTGTGGGTGGTTCAACAATTAAAGAACGCCTTGGAGGAGGTGTACTTCTTATCTCCTCTTTTGAAGGTTTTTTGGATTTATCCTCAACCTTTTCCTCTTTCTTTTTTTTCTTAAATGGGTTTTTCATTTTTTACTACACAATATTTCATTTTCTTTGAATAAAAGAAACCGCCTTGGATATTATCGGTAATTCCTCATAATTATTAACTATTTTAATGATTTAATTAAAAAGGAAATATAATGAAATAGTAAATTATTCCATACTTAAAGAATTATAAAAAATCAATTGGAGAGATGGCAGAGTCCGGCTGAATGCACCGCACTCGAAATGCGGCATA